>JABIVN010000157.1 GCA_018667205.1 Gammaproteobacteria bacterium
CCGACCTGGTTGTTTCGCCAGACATCCATCTGATTAGTGGTATTGCGCTGAAGTTCGAACTCACCAGGTCATGATGTAAATGTACTTGGAGGGTATATGAAAGTTGAAGAACATGCCGTGGTGTTGATCCACTATGTGCTGACCAATGACGATGAAGAAGTGCTGGATTCCTCAGAGGGTCAGGAGCCCCTTGCCTACCTGCATGGCACAGGCCATTTGATTCCAGGGTTGGAAGCACATTTGCTGGGTAAAGCAGCAGGTGACCAGCTGGATGTGACTGTTCAGCCAAATGATGGTTACGGTGAGTTTAACGAAGAACTGGTGCAGACAGTCTCTAGCGATGTGTTCGACGGTGTCGACGCCATCGAGCCCGGTATGCAGTTTCAGACCTCTAACGACGATGGCTCTGGTGGTGAGACTATTACGGTGATCAGTGTCGAAAATGACGAGGTCACTATTGACGGCAACCATCCTCTAGCTGGCGTTACCCTGCACTTCGCTGTCGATATCGTGAACGTTAGAGAGGCTACCGCTGAAGAGCTCGAGCATGGACACGTTCACTAGAGGGTGTTTGCTTAGGATCTGGATTCATGTCGGTTTGTCTTGTGAAGCCTAATCGGCCAGCCTGACAACTACCCCGGCGTTGGCAATGATAATCGAGTCCTTGCCATCGTCCCCGGGTATCTCTAGCCCGCCTTTCTGAACTGTTATATTTACGGTACCGTACGGCAATGCCGCGGCGACACGGTTTGCATCTACTTTTTCCGGTTCCGGGACGCCGATCAGCAGATCAATGAACATGTCTTCAGCGGTTTTTCCGAGGGGTGCAAAAAAGTGAAGGCTGGAATGATGGATTGCATCGAACACGGCTCTTTCTGCTGCTTGTGTATAGTCCCCGCCATGCACGTCTGTGCCCATACCCATTTCAGTAACGTATCTCGTTTTCATCAGTAAACTCTATTATTCTTAGGATGTTAATAACCGTAATGTAGCAACCCGTAAGGAGTAAAGACAATGAAGATTGGTGCTGTATTTCCCCATTTGGAAATTGGACACGACCCGGTAGTCATTCGTGATTGGGCGCAGGCTGCAGAAGAAATTGGTTATTCGCATTTGTTGGTCTATGACCATGTTATTGGCGCGGAGCACGAAGGCCGGAAACCCAAACTTTGGGGGCCTTATACAGAGGAGTCCTCTTTCCACGAACTGTTTGTGTTGTTCGGTTATTTTGCGGCATGTACGAAACGGGTTGGTTTGGCGAGCGGTGTGCTGATTCTCCCCCAACGTCAAACTGTGTTAGTTGCCAAGCAAGCGGCGGAAGTTGACATTCTGTCGGGCGGTCGGTTGCGACTTGGTGTCGGAACCGGTTGGAATTATGTCGAATACGACAGTCTTAATGAGCGCTTCACCAATCGCGGTCGTCGGCAGGTCGAACAGGTCGAGTTGTTGAGGAAGCTTTGGCAGGAGCCCGTCGTCAGTTATGACGGTGAATATCACAAGGTGGAAAGGGCTGGGCTAAAACCATTACCTGGCAGGCAGATCCCAATCTGGTTCGGCGGGTTTTCTGATGTGGTGTTCAAGCGGGCCGCAGAAATTGGCGACGGGTTTATCTTTGGAAGTGGTCAGAAAGAAAACCTTGAGGCGATGAACCTACTGCAGGGCTATCTTGACGCTAACGAACGGACCCTTGATGAATTTGGCGTTGAGGCCCTGCTTAATTATCAGTCTGGACCTGATAAATGGGTACAGGAAGTGCAATCTTGGCAGGATATTGGTGCGGAGTATGTATCTATGCGGGGTATGGCCCTGAGGGGTCAGGGTGAAGGCCTGAAGTCCCCCCAAGAGCACATCGACATCCTGTCAACCTACTGGGCAGAGGTTGGTGAATTTGCTGGCTAACCTGGTATTGGCGCCAACCCTCTGAATCGTCTGAACAGGTTGCCGAGATCATTCATGATCAGGTAGCCGCTGGGCACGACCAGCAGGGTCACGACGGTCGCAAAGAGCACCCCGAAAGCCAGAGATGACGCCATCGGCACCAGAAATTGCGCCTGCACAGACTTGTTAAACATCAGCGGCGTTAGACCCGCAAAAGTGGTGAGTGATGTCAGCACTATCGGTCGACATCGCGAGACTGATGCATTGACCACCGCGTCAAAGATAGAATCACCGCGGCTTCTCCTGTCATTGACGCCATGTACAAGTACCAGAGAAGAATTCACTACGACCCCAGATGCAGCAATAAACCCAAGGACCGACATCATCGCCAGCCCCGATAAAAACCCCAAGTTTTTCATGATCAAATGCCCCCAGATGGCACCAACCAATGCGAAAGGGATAACGCTCATAATGATCAAAGGCTGTGAATAAGACTTAAGCGGTATCGCCAGGAGCGTAAAAATAACAAACAGGGCCATCGCAAAAAAAGGCACGATTGAGGCAAGCGATTCGCGCTGACTAGCCTGTTCACCCTCCAGGCGGTAAGTTACTCGAGGGAAGGGTGCCATTAATTCCTGAATGTGGCCTGAGCGAAGGTCGTCGATGACTTCATTAGCCGTGATCTGGGTGCGATCGACGTCAGCAACGACATTAACCACGCGCCTGCTGTTGGCCCGGCGTATGGTCGAAAACCCTCGTCCAAGGCTGGCCTCACCTACGGTGGCGAAGGGGACTTCTGATCCATCAGGCGTTCTGATTCGCATGCTATCCAGAGAACCAAGGGAGCTGCGCTCTTTATCAGTATACCGAACCATTACTCTGACATCATCTCGGCCACGTTGTATGCGCTGAGCCTCCTCGCCGTAAAATGCTTGTCTGACCTGTCGAGCGAGACTGCTGAGGGTCAATCCCAATGATTCGCCTGATGGCAGGATCGACAACTTCAGCTCCTGCTTGCCTGACCGGAAAGAATCTGTGATATCGACCACGCCAGGATACGCTGCCAGCTTGTAGCGTAGTTTTGCAGCAACGATTCGAAGTTCTTCGACATTGTTGCCTTCAAGTTGTATATCGATATCGTTACCAGCAGAAAAAAGTGATGAATTGAACTTGAGCTCCACGGCATCCGGTATAGGGCCGTTGGATTCACGCCAGAGGTCGGCAACCTGACGGGTTTTGATGTCACGGGTCTGGCTGGGCGTTAGCTGCAGGACGATTTCACCCACATGGCCGTTTGCCGTACTCCCACCACCAGCGCTGCTCGAAGATGGTCCGTTACCGCCACTGAGCTGGCTGCCAATGGCCGCTAGAAGGTGGGTCACCGGGGGGGCAGACGGATATTGCTCATTGAGTTGTTGTTTGACTTTGTTAGCCGAGGCCTCGAGTGTCTTGATGGCGTCGTTGGTTATTTTTGCCGGAGTGCCGAGCGGCATCGTCAGTTTTGCCACCACCTGATCGGACGCCAGTGGAGGGAAAAAAGAAAATGGCAGGCGCCCGCTTGCTAAGATGGCGATCGCTGACATCAAAGCCACGAATGCGATGGCTGCCGTCAGGTAACGGGCTCGGATAGCAGCCTCAGCGACCCGTTTGAATTGATTCTTGATGACATGTTCTAGCCCGTTGGCGAATCGAGCCTGAAGACTGATAATTTTTTTGGCTACAGGTGCGAAAAACCCAGCCAGGTGTATCGCGAATAGAATGCTGGCTAAACCAATCGCAAGTCCGACATATGAACGGACATCCCACGCGACGCCAAGCAAGAGTACCGCGCAAATGGGTAGTAACATCAATGCGACCTCACCGGCCTCTGTTTTTACCTTGGAGTGACCCAAGTGGGCAGGAAGAATCAGTTGAGACTCTATAAGTGAGAAGACGAGGCATGAAAGCACCACAGTCGCCATGACCCCCATTATTTGCCCCATGAAACCGACCCCCAGGAGCAATGGCGTGAACACTGCAACGGTTGTCAAAACACCGAAGGTAACGGGTATCGTAACCCGCTGTGCCCCTTCAATCGCGCCCTGCAGCTGATCTGCACCTTCCTGATGGCGGGAATGAACGCTCTCCCCAACGACGATCGCATCGTCTACCAAAATTCCCAGAACGAGGATAAAGCCAAACAGGGAAATGACATCAATCGAGAGTCCAAGCGCATTGGTCAGGAAGAAAGCGCCCAAGAATGCCACCGGCACACCCAAGCTGACCCAGAAGGCGAGCCTGGGTCTGAGGAACAGCGCCAATAAAATCAGCACCATCAGAAATCCTTGCCGACCACTCTGAAGCAATGTGTCGAGGCGATCCTGGAGCATGGTCGAGCCATCATTCCAAACCGTTAGCGTGACCCCCTCGGGCAGCCGGGGCTGGACGTCATGAATATATTGTTTCACCGTTTGGGCAATGTGCTGCACGTCCTGCGCACCCATTCTGTCTACCCGAATAAGCGCCGCTGACTTGCCGTTGAAACGTAGTAGCTGATCAGTATCGGCGAAGCCATCAACCACCGATGCGACGTCTTTCAGATAAAGTCGAGTGCCGTCAGCACGGGTTTGAACAACCAGGTTCTCAAATTCTTCTCCACTGTAGGCCTGGCCCTTGGTTCTGAGCAGTATTTCTCCTGCATTAGTCTTTATAGAACCACCGGGCAGATCCAGTGATCCTGTTCTTACCGCTTTCGCAACGTCATCGAAGGTTAGTCCATAACGCCTGAGTGATGTTTCGGAGGTTTCAATGGAAATCTCATAGGGCCGTGTATTTGAAACGCTTGCCTGGGTGACGCCGGGTAACAGAGTGATGTCGTCTCGTATCTGCTGAGCGATTTCCTTTAACGTCTTTTCGTCATTGGGTCCGGTGATAGCAAGATCCATTACGTTGCGTTGTGGTGTCGCCAGTGTCGTGATGGGTTTTTCTGTTTCTGCGGGAAAGGTGTCGATTGAATCAACGCGATTTTTCACATCATCCAGTGCTTTGGATTTGTCAGCGTCTTCAAAAAGTTCGACCGAGACAGAGCAGATACCTTCGCTGGCATTGGATCGAATGTGCTTGATACCTTCGATGCCTTCCAGTTCTTCTTCGATTCGGACGCAGACACCTTCTTCGACTTCCTCGGGCGCGGCGCCAAGGTAGGGAACAGTAATGCTGATAATGGGAATATCGATATCAGGAAAGGGTTTGGTCGGCATAGATGGAATGCTTACCAGGCCCGCGAGTATGATCAGACCCATCAGCAGGTTGGCTGCGACGTGGTTGTTTCCAAACCAGGCGATGATTGGCTTCATTTGGATACCTGCAATTCAGGCGCTGGCGCGGGCTTGACCAGCATCCCCTCAATGGCGTTGCTTACCGTGGAAAGGCAGACTGTCTCACGGGCATTGATGCCGGCGGAAATATAAACCTTTTCGCCGACGGTACGCAGGATCTCCACATCGCGGAACTGAAGGCGATTGTCTTTGCCAACCACATAAACCTGCTTATTGGTTTGCATCGCCGACCGCGGCAGGACGAAGACATTGCCGATTGCACGACCGATGATTTCTGCCTCAACGAAAAGCCCGACCGCTAGTGGCGGCCTATCGTTTTTTGTCTCATAAGGAGACTCTACCTGAGCAATGACAGTAATCATTCGCGTTTTCGAATCTATTTCTCCCTCAGTTCTGACAATCTCGCCCCGCCAAGTGTGTTGTTTCCCTGCGAACTGGGCCCTTAGTATCACTTCTGGTCTTTGCTGCCCGGTGATTTGGCTGGCCAGGGGCAACTCGAGGTGAGCGAGTTCTTCGTCGTGAATAGGCAGTCGGACTTCAGCGATGTCCGTGGCATACAAGTTGGCCATGGGTGTTCCTCTATTGACGAACTGGCCGATATCTACGTGCTCTGAACGAATCCTGCCATCGTATGGTGCGGTAATTTTAGTTCTGGACAAGTCCCTTTCGGCCCGGGAAAGCCTCGCCCTCGCTTCTCTAAGCGAAGCTTGTGCGAAGCGCAGCCTATTGAGAGCATCGTCTTGGTTTGACTGGCTGGTTGACTGTTTTCGGGCGAGGTCTAGCTGACGATCGTAGGCTTTTTTAGCGTTGTCCAATTCACTACCGGCAGATGCCAGGCTAGCTCTGGCTTGCTCCAGGGCAACTTCATAGTCCAGAGGATCAATGACCAGCAGCAAATCATCTTTTTTGAAGAAGCCCCCTGAGACCATCGATTTTGAAATCGCGATGACCCTGCCCGAGACCTCTGGAATCAAATCGCTTTCAGTTCTGGGTAGAACCGTACCGTGTGTGATCGAGGTCAGTTGGACCGACTGGCTGGCCGCCTCCCAGATTCGAACTAGGGGTGCGGATGAGGGCGGTGCCTGTGGTTCCAGTTTTGGTCCTGTGAGGATGATGAGGGCAGCTAGACCTACGCCCAAGACGACGACGATGATAGGGGCAATGAAGCGTTTAATCATGATGTTGTTCCGCAGCTAGGAGCGCGAATGGTTCGGCTGGATAGCTGATGAGTTGGCCGAAACGACCGTAAATAATGCTTTCCCTGATCCGACGTTTGATCGTGTAAAGAGCCCGATTGAACAAGTAAGTGTGCGCTCACTTTCTTTTATCTCCCTCATTAAAGGTAACACTCTCCCATTGATCGGTTGAACGCAACGATCGAAATCGAAGTCGTGTGGTCAATCAAAGGCGCCGGCATCAGCAAGTTCAGCAGGCAGGTTGTGCTTGACCCCGAGACGTGTCATTCAGTTTGCGACCAACGCTCAATCTCGCCCAGGCGGTCATCCGTTAAACCCAACGCTGGTTTGATCGGTGCAATGTATACATCGCAAACATGCGGCGCAAGCTTTTTATAAGTGCAGAAATGCTGCCGTCGAAGTCTGACCTCGTGACGTCGCGGAAGTGCATTTTCCTGATAGTGTTAGGTTTTACGCCAAAGCGGAGAAAAAAGATGGCTAAACAACAGGTAGCTAAGAAACAGGTAGCTAAGAAACAGGTAGCCAAGAAACAGGTAGCCAAGAAACAGATAGCTAAAAAACAGTTGGTGCTTGTGTTAAGTGAACCGGCTGAGGGAGAGACAGACGAATTTAACCGATACTATGAAAACCTGCATCTTGATGAGGTCCTTGAAACAACGGGATGGAAGACGGCCCAGCGTTACCAATTAGTTGAGCAAGCCGGGCAGGAGTGCCCGCTGCCTTACCTGGCGGTGTATGAGGCAGAATCTGTTGAGGGGAAATCCGCGATCGCCAGGATGAATGAAACCCGGTCGCAGCGACAGCAAAGCGGATCACTAAACCGGCGAACTGCCGGCGCCTGGGTATTCGAGGCGATTGGCCCAGAACATAAAAAGGAGCGTTAAATGTCAAATATAAAAAATGGACGATGGCTGGTGAAGTCCTACCCGGAAGATGAGGTTAGTGTTGATAACTTTGAGCTTGTCTATGACGAGGTCCCTGAACCGGGTGAGGGAGAGATTCTTATCCAGACGACTTCTTTGGTGATGTCTCCGCCACTTAGAATGGCCATTGGAACCGGAGGAATCACCGGAAATCGTGTAAAGCTTGGGGCGATGATGAGGGGGTCGGGCCAGGGTGTTGTGGTGAAATCCCGTCACCCCGGTTTTACAGAAGGTGATCGGGTTGCCGGCGCCATGGGGTGGCAGGAATATGCCGTGACCGATGGTGAGCGACCCTTCCCGCTGGAAAAAATCTCCCCCAAGGCCGGTCAGCCTATTACGGCCAACCTCCATGTCATGGGTGCTAGTGGTGCGACCGCTTATGTTGGCCTTTACGACATTGCCAAACCTAAAGTGGGTGATGTCATATTGGTATCTGCTGCTGCGGGCAGTGTTGGCGCACTGGTTTGCCAGCTAGGCAAGATATCAGGTTGTCGGGTAATAGGAATTGCCGGAAACGAAAAGAAATGTCGCTGGCTCAAAGATGATCTTGGACTGAGCGAAGTGATTAACTACAAAACCGAGAATGTGGCAGAACGCCTTCGAGAGGTTTGTCCTAACGGCATCGATATCTATTTTGACAATGTCGGTGGTGAAATCCTGGATACCGCGTTGGGACAGATTGCCCATGGGGCGAGGATCGTGCTGTGTGGAGCGACATCCCAATATGAAGGTGACGCGAACTGGTATGGTCCTAGCAACTATTTCAACCTGGTTTACAAGGAAGCAACCATGCAGGGGTTTTATATCTTTAGCTATGCGCATCGATTCAAGGAAGCTCATCGGCGACTGGGTGAGCTAATCGCCAACGGTAACCTTGTATACAACGAGGATGTTCTAAAGGGCGTTGAAAATCTGCCGGCGGGCCTGATAAGGGTGTTATCGGGCGAAAACTTTGGCACTCAGTTGGTCAGGTTGTCTTGAAGGTTTCCCGGGACCTTGTCCCGGGACAGTTTCCTGAGAGTGGTCGCTAAGGCAATGCCCCCTTAAGTCAGCAGGGTCGGCGCCAGCGCGTCATGTGACCCTGGTGCAAACTCCGTTAGCTGAACTCGACTGATGCCAAGGGCGCCTAGTGATTCCAGAGCCGAACTCACATCTTCGGGATGACCCATAAAATTTCCCAGGAATCCATTACCCATCATGTCCTTCATGCTATTGACGGCTTCATTGTCACCGGCTGCTGTCAGAATGAAAATACCGATAGGAATATCCCTGTCGACTTTACGGACACGTTCGATGCTTTGCTTTACCTCGTCTTCCGTGACGGTTGCCATGACCTCAAGGTCAATAGCGCCTCCTCGGGTAGAGCGAGCGCTTGCCTTAACTTCAATTCGATCAACTAAAGGCGTTATTTCCCGAATACCCCTTGGGCCGCCAGCTGAACCAACCAGTGCTGGTGGGCTTTCTAGTTTCGGCCCCACAAAGTTGTCTCCTGAAATATCGATCTGATAGTAGTCGCCAGAAAACTGGCATTGGTTGGTTTTGATAATCTGACCCGCAATGTTCATTGCTTCTATATACATACCAATGCGTTCTCGCGGTTCGGGATAGCGGATTCCAATGGCTTTCATCTCTGCCTCAGCCCAACCAGCGCCGAGGCCGGCTTCAAACCTCCCCTGGGCTGCCTGTTGAACAGACAATGCTCCTTGGGCAAACTCGACCGGGGATCTGAACAGGTTGTTGCAAAATGAGCTGGTGATTTTTATCTTGCTCGTGCTGCACGCCATTTGTGTTGCAGCGACGAACACATGGGGATAAAGATGATTCGTTACCCAAAAGTGGTCAGATGCGCAGATGCCGTGCCAGCCGGCATCTTCCATCTCTTTTGCCCAGGTACCCGGTTCGTTAAAACGGTTGCCCGGCATGTTGACGAAATATTCCACTTAAAACTCCTGATTTGCCCCGTTGGGATAGTTAAAGCATGATGTTACAACGTTTTTCACGAAATATTTTCTATGTTTGTTCCAACAATTGACCTTAAAGCAGCCGAAAAAGATGTCACCATTCTATCGCCGTTGGATGCTGCCTGCCGGGATCACGGTTTTTTCCTATTGCGTAATCACGGCATGGATGATGCCATTGAACAGATGTGGCGAGCCGCATCAGCGTTCTTTGACCAGCCATCAGAGGTTAAACGCGAGGTACTACGCACAGAAAGTATTCCGCTTGGGTATTACGACCGCGAATTAACTAAACGAAAGCGTGATCTGAAGGAAGTTTTTGATTACATGCAGCCACGGGCCGATGGGTCAGATCGGAATCAATGGCCAGCAGGCCAATCCGAGTTTTTCGATGCAATGAATCGGTTTTTTACCGAGGCAAGCTCTGTCGCGGAGCGAACCCTTAGGCTTGTTTATCGCGCCCTTGCCGGCGATGGAATCAGTCAACTGGCTACGCCGGAAGGTGATCCCAGGACCAGCACCGTTCGACTTAATTATTACCCGGTTGCAGATCCTCTGTCAGGTGATGAGCAATTAGCAGTGGCTGGCTTGGGTGACATGGCGTTACATCATCACACAGACCCCGGGGTATTAACGTTGTTGCTACAGGACATGACAGGTGGCCTTCAGACGCTCTCTAAAGAAGATGGCTGGATTGATGTGACGCCAGAGGAAAGCACGATCGTGGTCAACCTCGGGGACTCTCTTCAGGTCTGGAGTAACGACAACTATCGAGCCGCGATTCATCGGGTGGTGCCAATGACAACCCTGAAAAATGGCAGCGACGGACGGTTTAGTACACCGTACTTTTATAATCCTAAAGGCGATGCGATGCTCGAACCGTTAAGCGCATTGTCGGCTGATACGCCCCGATATCGCCCCTTTACGTGGCGTGAGTACATCAAGGGCAGGGTCGACGATAACTACACGGACCTGGGTGAAGAGGATATCCAAATCGCTCAATATAGAGTCTAAAGTGCCTGGCACCTCGGCTCGTCGCTTCGACGAGAAATGCCAATGTATCGATCTCGATCGAACTCGATTGATCTGGTGTTCACTGATATGAAAGGTAAATGTCAGTAAGCTCGGTGATAACCGCCGGCTCGAACATTTCCAGCAGTTCAGGTGACGATTTGTCGTATCCCAGGGCTTCCGTGCAGATTAGGTGTAGGTCACTCTTACTGCACAGTGCCTGAGCAAGAATGTCCTTGCCTGGGAATATCATGGCGCCTCTGAGTCGCTTCACAATGGCCGTTGTTTTGTCTTTTGAAACCTCGCCAACGTGGTCAATATTCCAGTCTGGGGAATCGAGTTTGGCTCTCTCCTGAAGCGCCGGCGCGGCGCTGTAGCCCCTGCCAAGCACCTCCAGGTTCCGACTGGAGGCTGCCATTACCGGTAAGCCAACAAGGTTCATGACAGCAAAAGGTCCAAGACCGATACCCAGCCGGTGTTTGACAACGGCATCAATTTCGCCCGGCGATGCAATGTCTAAGCACCGAGCGGCCTCGTTGATGTACGGCAATGATTGGCGGTTTAAGATAAAGCAGGGGGTGTCTTTACATTTTACCGCTAATTTTTCTGCTGATTTCATCCACTGAAGAATAGCGTCTGTATAGCGTGCCTCCGTCTGATCGCCGGGAATAACCTCAACGACCGGGTTTATATCGGCTGGATTGTTGTAGTGCACTCCTATAAATCTGCTGGGGTGGGCGACGGCACTCTCAAGATCGCCGATGAGCAATGAACTGGTGTTTGATGCAATCAGGCAGTTAGGTGAGACCACTGAGGCAATTTGACTGAGCACCTGCCGTTTGACCTTCAGGTCTTCAAACACCGCCTCAATGACGTAATCTGCCGCACTGATCGCCGTCATATCAGAGGTGTATTTCAGCGTTTGGTTATGGTTGCCTCGCGAAGCTCGCGCCAGTTGTTCCTCGCTGTTATCCACTAAGGTCACCGTGACACCATGGTTTGACATGTGTCTGGCAATGCCTGCTCCCATGAGACCTGCGCCCACTACCGCTGCATTTTTGATCATCATGTCTACCAACCTGGCTTAATTGATAGGCCGCAATCCACTGTCAGCACGGTCCCTGATATAGACGACGACATTGTGCTGGCAAGGAATACGCAGGTACTTGCGATATCGTTTGGGTCCACCAGCTTGCCAAGTGGCGCAGCCGCCTTCCAAGCTGCGACACCTTCAGGCCAGCCTTCTTCAATGCCAGCGCGATTGATCAGCCCTGGCGCGATAGAATTTACCCGAATTCCTCTGGATCCGAGCTCCAGGGCTGACGCTTTAGTAAGCATTTCTAATGCCGCTTTTGACGTGGCGTAATGACTGTGACCTGGCGCCGGGCGAGATCCCTCGATAGACGAAATATTAATGATGGACCCGCCGCGTTTCTTGGTGAGAGCTTCTTGATCCGCAAACAATTGAGTCAGTAGCATGGGGGCGTCGACGTTGGTCGTCATGGTGCTCGACCAGAGGTCGTTTGAAATGTCAGGTAGATCAGAAACGTTTTGGGATTCGGTGGCAGCGCAGTTAACGAGTACGTCAAGTGGTCCAAGGGCTTCCGCCGCTTTTTTAAACAGCCCTCTGACACTTTCCAGGTCACTCAGGTCTGCCTGAACAACGACGGATGGATTAGAGAGCCGGTGGGCTAATTCCTCTGCGCCGGCTTTGTTGTCATGGTAATGAACGGCAACCGAAGCGCCGGCCGCATCAAGTGCTGTCGCCAAAAATGTACCAAGACCGCTGCTGGCCCCTGTCACCAGTGCGTTGCAACCTTCGAGTGAAAGTGTGATCCCAGCCATATAAATCCTTAGAGTCTTTTGATGTCAGATCATATCATTGCTAGTGTGTCAGGAAAGGCGTTACCTGCTATAAGCTCGCACGCGCTTTACACTAATGGACAAACCACATTGACGAACTACTTTATAAAGGGTGATCGACCAGCAGAGTTTTGGACAGAGGAACGCTGTTTTATCACGGAACTGTGTAACACGGCAGACGCGCCTGGCGGTTCACTTGCGATCGCTCGCGTGGAACCGGGTGTGACGACACAGCTACATTGCCTAGCCGGGTTGACGGAGACCTACATCGTGATTGAGGGAGTCGGCCTGATGGAAGTTGATGGCAGCCGGTTTAGTATTGCCGCTGGCGACCAGGTGGTGATTCCTCCCGGGATATCCCAGCGAGTCACCGCGTTGGGTGAGTCTGACTTCAGGTTTTACTGTTTGTGCTCGCCACGATTCATCGCTGAGCGCTACGAGAATCTAGAATAGGAATCCGCATGGGCATGGTAGAGAATTTGGAAAAAATGTTGGCGAATGGTCGTGATGACGCGATGCTCCGTTTTGGGCTTGGCAGTGCCTACTTCAATGACGGTAAGTTTTCTCTGGCTGTGACGCATCTAGAGGCATGCCTTGTTCAGGATGACAGTTACTCTGCGGCATACAAGCTTCTTGGGAAGGCATACCTGAGGCAGGGAGAGGCTTGGAAAGCGGCCCGCACTTTTGAGGCGGGCATGCCCATCGCAGAGGCGCAGGGTGACAAGCAATCCCGGAGGGAAATGCGGGTGTTTCTGGATAAAGCAAATAAGGAGATGGGCATTGGTCAGGCTGATTCCTAAGAGCGGAAACGACTTGTTGCGTGCTGCCGGGTTGTGGGAAGGTCATCGTTGACAGCTCACTTTGAGCTTGGCCAGCCTGACTGGGCTATGGAAGCATTAGCACAGCTTCCTGAATATCTTCCTGATATTCAGGCGCGTATGGCTGTGGTGATCCGGTTTTCCCGCTTGAATATCGAGTTCGGGACCGGTGGGCCATTCGCCGCGGGTGTTTTTGAAACGTTATCCGGACGTCTCGTAACCATTGGTGTTAATCGGGTTGTTCACCACCAGTGTTCTTCAGCTCATGCGGAGGTTATGGCACTTTCGCTGGCGCAGCAGACCCTGGCTAGCTTTGACCTAGGTGCGCAGGGCATGGCTGAACACCAATTGGTGGTTAACTGGCGTCCATGCGCAATGTGTTATGGGGCTCTGGTCTGGTCAGGCGTTCGTTCCCTTGTTGTGGCAGGAAGTGGTGCTGAGCTAGAGCAGCTAACGGGATTTGACGAAGGGCCTATTCACCCCGACTGGATCGGCCAACTGGAACACCGAGGTATAGCCGTCACCGATGGTGTTGGAACTGACGCTGCAATTGCGGTATTCAAACAGTTTCGCGATAGCGGCGCGCTGGTATACAACGGAAGACAGGGAGACAGTATTGTCTGAGTTTGAAAGGGACACGTATGTTGAACGCATTGATGATCACCGCTTTAAAGGGCAAGTCGATGCTGGCTGGAATATCAGCGCTAATCCTAACGGCGGTTACCTGCTGTCTATTGTTAGTGCCGCGATAACAGAATCGGTGGACCATCCAGACCCGCTCTCATTCACCGCACATTACCTGCGGCCCGGTGTTCCCGGCGTCGAGTGCGAAGTCATTGTAGATGTCGTACGGCAGGGCCGGACACTATCGACGGTGCGGGCCTCGCTTTGGCAGGAGGGTAAGCAAAGGGTCGAGGTCATTGCAGCCTATGGCGATCTTACCAGTCCCGTGGGTATTGACAGCGATATTACAATCGAAATGCCAACGTTGCCGCCTCCAGAAGCTTGTATCGCAAGACGTGGAGATATGCAGGGCATCGATATTGCAATGATTAACAAACTGCACGTTATGATGCACCCGGGCCAGGCCAGGCCAGGGCAGTCCGGCGTTCCCGAGATCTCTGGTTGGATCCGGTTTACCGATGAGCGCGAGCCTGACACAAGATCACTCCTGCTGTTTTGCGATACTTTTCCCCCTTCGCCATTCGGGAAACTGGGCATGGTCGGCTGGGTTCCAACGATCGAACTTACGGTTCATGTAAGGCGCCGGCCGGCGCCGGGATGGGTTCTAGGAAGGTTTCGCACGGACGACCTTGTTGATGGACGAATGATTGAAACCGGCGCGCTTTGGGATTCTACTGGCGCGCTTGTTGCAGACTGCAGGCAGATCGGCCTTGTCCTGCAAAAGGCATAATTTATGAAGATGGATAGATAGAATCCTCTTAAGCTCATCTCGGAACGCTAGTGTGACGCCAAAAATATCCGGGGTCTTGTCGCGATTGTTTACAAGCGATTGTTTACAAGCGATTGTTTACAAGAAAGTGTTGGCTTGTCAGGCAATAAAAGCCTACGAATATTGCCTTGAAATTTAGAATATTGCCGGAGTGTTCCCGGGGAAATACCTATTCTGCGCCCGCTCGAGCGAGTGTTTTTGTCTGGTTTTTCTTTTGGCATGGGCGCTATTCTGACATTTCCCGGTGGTATCATGGCGTTGGGGGACATCAACAGCCAGCTTAGAGTTTTGGTTGGGCCTGTTGAATTGCCATAATATGAAGGCCAACGAGTGTTAAATCAAACTGCCTATGGGTAGCGATTGGCGGTTCGCTTTTTCTCGAAGAGATTGAAGTCGTCTGATCGAAAAAACATTAAGTGATCCATGACATAGACGTTGGCCTTGCACGCTTCCAGGTTTTACATCCTTAGCAGAATTTAATTCTGCTGTTGATGTTTAAGACCTTGGTATAGATATCCGTAGTAGGAACACAATATGACCGTCCTGTCTCGATTTCTCAGTAAATTAAAAGCCAAGCCGAAAACGCTGGAGCAACAACTCGCCGAGCTTGATCAATTACCGTTAGAGGGCCTGGTAGCCATTGCGGTAGAAGACAAGCACGATGATTTGCGTTTGGAGGCTATCGCTCGGTTGAGCTACGGGCCAGCTCTGATTAGGTTGGCTTATGATAAAGGTGCTGCCGGCGTTCAACAAAAGGCTAGGCGGCGTCTTGCCGAGTTGGCTGATCAAGGCACAATCACGTTGGATCAGCTTGCTGCAGACGGTGTTGATCCTATGGCGCAGTTAGCGGTGGTGGGATTTTGTCAGCAAGAGGGTTTACTAGAACAGCTGTTGAGCTCGAGCAGTGATGAGGTTTTCTTTTATCAAATAGCACTGGACGGCGTGTCGATAAGGCTGCGACAGCTGGCTGCGTCAAAGATTGAAGATGAAGAGCGGCTCAAATCTTTACTGAAGAAAACCAAGGGTAAAGATAAGCAAGTCTATAAAATTGTGAAGGGAAAGTGTGATGGCTTTCGCGATCGAGATCAGCTTGAAGCCCAAACCCAGGCCGAGATTGTTAGCCTGTGTGAAGCTTTGGAAGCCCATAGTAAACGGCCCTTCGACAAGTTTTTTATCGCCCGTAACCAATCTTTGCAAGATCAGTGGGCGTTACGACAAACGCAAGCTCCTGAATCCGTTTTGGCGCGGGCACAGCAGGCGACATCGAGATGCATGCAAACAATTGACGCTTTTTTGAAACAGCAGGCTGATGTTAAGGCGCGAGAGGTTGCCATAGCCAATGCTGCTCAGCAGCAGCTGGCGATGATAGACAAGCTCCAAGGCCTGCTTGCTCACTTGTTTACCTGTGCTGCCACTGAAGACGCGCGCCAGTCGGCTAAAGTGCTTCTGGAAGAATGTCGTCAGCAGTGGTTAGACGCTCTGCAGCACAAAGCAGCGCAAAGGTCCGAGGAAAAAACTTTCACTCAATTAGCGGATGGGATTGAATTTCAGTTACAACAGTTGCAGCAGCATGGCAGCCTAATTGATCAACTGACAGGCAGCAGTGACCTTCAGCTTAAATTAGAAACTGAGCCTGAGACTGAGACGGAAACTGAGACGGAAACTGAGACGGATAAGACCAATGCCAGCGCTGAATTATCTAACCTTTCCAGTTATGACGATTTACGGGCACGTATAAAAACGGCCGGCCTACTTCCCGCCGCTTTGCAGCCGCAGCAGTTGTTAGACGCAATGGCCTTCATTTCTGAACGTGAAAAACAGGTGGCGGCAAAAAAACAAGCAGAGAAAGATCAATTGCGTCAGCTGAGCGCTTTGATTCGCAGGGCGCAGTCCGCAACGGATTCCGGGCAGTCCGGTCCAGCCGCGGGTATTAGGCGCACCGTTGAAGAAAAGCGGTCGCAATTGAAGGTCATGCCTGCTTATTTATCCAAGCAGTTGGAGCAGTTGGATGCTGCTTTAGAAAAGCTACTGGATTGGAAGGACTACGTTGTCGAACCAAAAAAACAACAATTAATCGAACAAATGGCGGCGCTGGTTGATAGCCGGGAAGACCCGGAAGCACTGGCAACTAAAATCAGTCGCTTACAGAACGAGTGGAAGGGATTAAGTAAAGGCGTCCAGGATCAGGCGTTGTGGGAGACGTTTCATCAACTGGCGCAGCAGGCGTACCAGCCCTGTAAGGTTTTCTTCGATCAGCAAGCCGAAATTCGACACGATAATTTGGGAAAACGAATCCAGATGGTCACTCAATTAGAAAACTATTTGTCAGCGCAGAATAGTGGCGATGAAGCAGTAGATTCTATTGACGGGAGTGCCGTCGAAAAATTGCTCAGTACCGCGATTAAGGAGTGGCGTAGCTATGCCCCTATTGAACGAGCGACGAATAAACCCGTGCAGCAACGTTTTGATCGCGTGTTAGATGCGATAAGAGCAAAGTTGAACGAACACTATCAGAAAAATGCAGACATAAAACGTCAGTTTATAGACCAGGTGCTAACGTTGGTGGATCAGCAGGATAACCGTAAGGCGGTAGAAGAGGTTAAACGGTTGCAGGCACAGTGGAAGCTGGCTGGAGCCGCTTTACGCAAGGACGAACAGGTTTTATGGAAGAGATTCCGCAAAGGCTGCGACGCAATATTCGAAAAGAGACAGCAGCTGACGGAAGAGTTTAAGGCAGAACTTGATGTCAATAAAAATGCTGCGTTGGCGCTGGTGCATGAGGTTGAGGGCTTGCTGGGGTTTTCAAAAAAAGCCCTATTGGACGCGAGGGCCCGTGTTGCACAATGCCAGATAGAATATAGAGAGTTGGGTAGTTTACCCAAGGCGAAAGAGAATAGCCTGAATCAGGCTTTCTACAAATCTATCGAGGAATTTGATGACAAGGTGTCGCGGCAATTGGAGGCGGGCAAACTCCAAGTGTGGCTGGATTATCTGACGGCGGCGGATAAAATTCGGATGTATCAACTTGCCGGTAGTGCAGCGACCGCAACAGCTCTTGAGCAGGAGGCCAAAACTTATATCTCCAGCGTGGAGCAATGGCCCAAAAATGGTTTGGCGTCACTTGAACGGAAAATGGCGCAAGGGATGGGTGATGCAACGCAAGAAGAGAATGAGCAAGCGTTGAAAAAGCTTTGTATTCGAGCCGAAATACTGGCCGACCGGGCAACGCCAGACGAAGATAAGTCTTTGCGAATGCAGTATCAGATGTCTCGTTTGGAGCAAGGTATTAGACAAAAAACGCCGGACAAAAATGTCGAAATGAACTCAATGATGTTTGAGTGGGTCGCGGTAGGGCCGGTATCGACGGTGATTTATCAACCACTGGTCGAGCGCTTTCAGCAGTGTCGTTAAGCCGTCTAAATAACCCCTCGCATGAGAGGGCTCCCTGCTTGAAGGATTATCAGCGGCTATTGCTTCTGCCTTACCAGCCTTAACGCCCAATTTTCTGCCAAAGCAGTAGGTCAGTATCGAGAGGTGCGCGTGCCTAAGAACTGTGGCGCTGTGTTCATGACCTTTTGTCTCGCTTTATTTCTGCCATCAGTGTGAATATTTCCATCGTGTTTGGCGTCGAAGTGTCTCCAGAATACTCGCGATACAAAGTGTCTACGTTTACTGCAATACGTTCAGCGTCAGTCCACGATTCAAAGTCTGAGATTGAGATATCAAAAGCAGCATCCTTTGCTGTCATACCAGCGTCGAATCTTTTTCGAGCTTCAACATCGATGTAGGAAAGGTATTCCTTGACCCTTTGTACACCCGCGACATCGGTAATTGGACCATGCCCGGGAACGATCACCTGAGGGTTGCGATCGATAATCAGGTCGCAGGCCTTTAGCCAGTTACTGACGGGTCCAGCCCACATAATAGGTGTTCCATCGATAAACAGGATGTCCCCCGTAAACACGGTGCTGTCCTCGTCAACAAATACCAGGATGTCGCCCAGGGTATGCGCGGGGCCCACCTCCTTTAGTTCGACCGTTTTGCTGCCAACCTTGAGCGTTAACTCACCGGTAAACGTTTTGGTGGGAAGTTTTTCAGCGACGTCACCGAAATTAAAGGGTCCGAAAATATCGATAAAGTATTGCCCCGTCTCACCCATGTCCGGCGCCATCTCCATCATTGCCCTTAGCTTTTCCGGGCCGAAAGCCTCCATCTCTTTTGCGCCAGCTTCACTCGCTACCACTTCTGCGTGTCTGCAAAGCCCATTTCCGTGGGTGTGGTCCCCGTTAGCATGCGTGTTAACGATGGTGTTGATTTGATCTGCGCTAATGCCGGTTGCGTCCTCCATAATCGCCAACATTTTACGCGTCATTGGTGCGTCAAACAGGGTGTCGACAAGCAGCGACTGACCGCCATCTACAATTAATCCTGAGTTGGACCAGCCCCAACTTCCGTCGGGTTGAAGATAGCTAAAAATACCGTTGCCGGTTTCCTGTAATCCTTTTTGGTAGTTCCAGGCTGCCATAAGAGAAAGTCCAATTCACGTGAGCAATGACGATAGCATGTCGTTACGAGTCTCAATAGCCCGGCTCTTTACAAGGGCGCTAAGGGAGTGCATCTTCTTCCTTTACAAAAAAATGAGGCCAAGTATGAGTATGAAAGAATTTGCTGGGAAAGTAGCGGTTGTGACCGGTGCGGCCAGTGGCATAGGCCTTGCGACGGCATCGCGGTTTGCTGAAGCCGGAATGAAGGTCGTGATGGCGGATATACAGGAAGACGCGCTGGAGGATGCGGTGAAATCGTTGGGCAATATGGGCCATGAGGTTCTAGGGGTGCCGACGGATGTTTCCAAATGGGATGCGATTCAGGCACTCGCTGAAAAAACAATGACTGAGTTTGGCGCTGTAAATGTTCTCCACAATAATGCGGGTGTTCTTGTCTCGGGGCCCATTGCTGAGCTAACTCTGGCGGATTGGGAATGGGTTTTGGGCGTTGATCTGTGGAGTGTTATCTATGGGGTTAAGGCGTTTCTACCGCTGATTCGAGCGTCTGGCGAAGGACATATTATTAACACTGCGTCTGTGAACGGCTTACAGGCGTCGGGGGCGATTGCCCCTTATAGCGTCGCCAAATTTGGTGTGGTCGCACTGACTGAAACCCTTCGTCTGGAACTGGATGCTGATGACCCAGGCATTTCTGCATCGGTACTTTGTCCTGGGCCGATCAATACCCAGATTGTCTTCAGCAAACGGAACCGGGACGCTGAATCAGCGAAAGATCATAGCTCGTCGGCGCAGGAAAAAGCGTTCGAAAAGCATGCGGGTGCAATGCTAGCAGAACGAGGAAAAGATCCATCCGAGGTGGCGGAGATGGTGATGGATGCCATCGTCAATGACGACTTTTGGGTCCTCACGCATCCGGAATGGAAGGAAATCATGCAAGCGCGGGCTGCAGCGCTTTCAAAGGACAACAGTCTTTACACCGATGCTGGTGGGTAAGGTGGTCATTAAAACAGCAGGTGGTTGTCTTTGTGGCTCGATTAGATATTCGTTTGACCGCGATAGTGTTATCTCGGCAGGTCACTGCCATTGCGTGGATTGTCAGAGGGCGACAGGAAGCGGTAAGGCAACGATTGTTTTTGTCCCAACGGCCAATCTCGAGGTGTTGGGAGAATACCGGACCTACTCAGTAGTGGGTTCGGATGGAAGCCACGTTAGTCGTGGCTTTTGTCCGACATGTGGCTCACCCTTCATTAGCTACGTGGCCGAGCAACCGGACGTAAGGTTTATCAAGGCGGGCAGCTTGGATGATCCGTCCTGGGTGAGGACCGAGGCTAGTTACTGGCAGGTTTCAGCTCACGCTTGGGATCCGGTTAATCCGGATATCCCTAGTTTCGAGAAGAATCCCTGAGCCAGACTCAGGCTACTCGGGCGTCTGGCCATAGGCGCAGGAAGTTCTCGCTATAGAATTTGGTCTTGATGTCTTCGTCTTTGCCTTCTAGCGATTTCTCGAATTTGCCTATCGGGTTTCTACCACCCTCTACGTGCGGGTAGTCGCTAGAAAAGAGATACAAATCTTGATTGGATTGATCAATCAGATTAGACACGTCCTCGTGCGGAAATGGCGTAAAACCCATTTGCTGGGATAACTGTTCAGACGGTGTGCGATCGAATTGTACTGAGGTATCCACCCTGCCATAAATTTTACTGACCCAATCCAAGCGGCGCACCATTTCAGGTACCCATCCTGCACCTAATTCGACAGCCGCGCCTTTAAGATTCGGGTGTCGATCAAATACACCGTCCAAGACCAGCATGGATACAAAGGTTTCTGGTGGCTGATGCATCAGGGCGGCATCTTTTGTGCGAACATTTTCACCGCCACCCATCCAGTCCTTGACCGCTGCACGACCATTGTTGCTCCATGCTTTCAGTGCCTGTAAAGGAGAGCCGCCAACGTGTAGCACAAACGGTGTGCCTGATTCTGCGAGCAAGGCCCAGAACTTTTCAAGATCGACATGGCCAGGTGATCGATCACCTGGCGCGCGATGTGGAACCCAGATGGCTTCTAATCCGGCTTCGATCGCCCATTTGAGCTCAGTATAGGCTGATTCAGGGTCATCCAGAGGAACGATGCCTACACCCATGAGTCGATCATCGTCGCTGCAGAAGTCAGTCATATGTCGGTTATGCGCCCGGGTAGCGCCATACCTTAACTTGACTGATTTTTTTTGGCTTGGATGAAACGGCATGGCGACACTGTGAGTGGCGAAAACCAATTGTTTTTTAAAGCCAAGCATATCCATCGCAACGGTGCGGTCTGATTTATTGAACGCGCCAAGCGCCTGAATTTCTTTCGAGCTTTCGATCAGTTTATCGCCGAGTGCGATCTGCGCAGCGACATGTTCTTCGCTGTGTTTGCCGCCTTGGTCCATGATGATGTCGACTTCCTCATCGGTCACAAGTGAAGCGCTGTAGCTGACTTCTGGGACTTCGTCACGAATACCCGGGTCCGCATAAGCTTTCAGAAAGTTCGGCAGTTCCATAATGTGGCTATCGGCATCGTAAAAGGGGCGCTCTGTTGGTGCGTAGGCCATCGCTTGGCTCCGTTTGTGAAGATTGTTTGTAAAGATCGTATGTAAGATCGTATGTTAAATGTAGCTGAGTAGACTAGCGACAATCGCGCTGTACGTCTATCTGCCTCAGAGCTTAACCATACCACCATCGACAACCAGAGTTTGCCCTGTGATGTTCATGGAGTCTTCCGACACCAAGAATTTCACGGCATTACCCATATCTTCGACCGTTTGTTCACGCTTAAGTGGTGTCCGTTCGAAGATTGTGGGGTAGCTGTCATTGAATATCCCTTCGAACCATTCTCTTGGGTCCATGCCTTCGAATTCTGGCATACGCTCGACTGCCTGCTGAGCGTTACCCTTCCAAGCGTCTGTGTAAACAATGCCCGGACATACTGCATTAACATTGATGTTGTCTGGGCCAAGTAAGTCGGCTTGGGTTTGGGTGTAATTAATAAGTGCGGCCTTCATCGCGTTGTAACTGGGATGGACAAATGCCGTCAACATCGCAGGGGAAAAAGATCCTAAACCGGCGATTGACGAGATGTGAACGATTTTCCCATATTTTGCTTCGCGCATGTGGGGAACGACGGCTTCGCTCATCAACACAGTCGGCAGCAGGTTTTGGTTGTAGAGCGCGTTCCAGACGGCTTCTACAGATGCAAGCGGGTGTGAGGGTGGGTCATCAGTTGTTTTTGGCCCGGCACCGACATTATTAACAAGAATATCGATCTGCCCATAATCCATCATCGTCGCATTAACGACTTCCATAATTCTGTAAGGATCAGTGATATCGCCGGCCATTCCTACGGCTTTGCCCCCAGCGTCATTGATGACATTGACGGTACTCTGAGTGGTGTCTTCACCATAGGAGTTGACAATAACGGTCGCCCCTTCGGATGCTAGAGCCATGGCAATGGCTCTACCAATCCCCCGACCGGCGGCGGAGACAATAGCAACCCTATCATTGAGTTTCATAATAAATTCCAGAAAACCTAGTAGGAGCCAACAATGAACCAAAGGCTGGAAGGATTGCAACCGGCATCGAGTTCACGTAAAAACAAAACTCAGTTAACGGGAATGCAAGGTCCGAAAAATGTCGCTAACCGTAAAACAGCATGCAGAATCAATGGCCGTATACCTTCAGGAAGGCGCCAAGCGAGCGCTGACATTGGCTAATCGGGGACCTGTGAGGTTCGGGAGCGATGGTAGCTTGCATCCTGACATTACGGATGCATTTTCTCGCTGCGGTTTCTATGTGTTCACCGGCGTGATTGAGCCGCCTGAACTCGATGACCTTAAAGATGAAGTAAAGCACGCGCTTGAGCGAGCACCCGTGTCGAATCAATCGAAGCTGGACCGGCAGGGCCGTCCTTCCCTAGGTTCGGACCTTTCTATACCCCCTTTTTACCTGGTCTCGCCCCTCGGTGACCCTGTAGGTGGAACCCAGCGTAATGCAGGTCGTCATCCAGTCAAAATGGTGACGCCAACGCCGGAAACGGATGCTCCTTCACAAGTTGTCCAAGTTATTTTTGGCACCTTGCATATCCTAGATTCGTGCTTGCGGTTATACGGTCATCCTTTGCTACTAAAGGTGGCCGAAGCCATGAATGGTCCTGACTTTGTGCCTTTTAATGAGGCTGTTTTCGTAAAACAACCGGGCCTGGGTGCAGCCGTTGCCTGGCACCAGGATGCGACAACTCACTGGGATTCTCCAAAATTAGATGAGGGTACGCACGGATTCAACTTCATGGCGCAGCTCTACAGTAGTACCGCAGCGAATGCTGTATGGATAGTTCCTGGCACGCACAAACAAGGCAAGCTTGATATTTCGTCGCTTACCGAGGCCAGTGGTGACAAAATTTCGGACGCTGTGCCGATGATCTGTGAACCAGGTGATGTCGTTATGTGTAACCGTCAAGCCGTGCATGGTTCCTTTGCGAATACTTCAGATGACTGGCGTGTGTCTGTTGGCTTTGGCTTTCACCGGAAAGAATCGGTGGTCGGTGTCACCGCAAAATTATTAAACGGCAAGTCTGTGCTGTACGACGAGGCCAGAGTCCGTGAACGTTCAAGGATGATCGCGATAGCCATTGACGCCAGGGCGCAGCGATATCCGAAGGAAAAACCTTACCTTTACCAACCCCTGGCGGGCTTAGAGGCCCAAAATAGCTTTAATAAAGAGACGCGGGAGCTGGTCGTTAAGAACTACAATCTGCTAGACCTTCACATTTAGTGAATCACGCGCGACACACCACTCAACTAATCAGAAGTAGAAATCATGAACAATGATCGACTTGCCGCAATAGCGGAGCTTACGGCCTCCGGTATGGACTATGAAATTGTGCCAGGAGAAGTGTGGGGAAGACCTTGCAGAGTGTTTAAAAACGCCCCTCGGACATTGCGTGACCTCTACCAGACGGCGAGCAGTGAAGAGACCTTTTTGGTGTTCGAAGATGAGCGTTTTACGTTTGCTGAAACCAATGATCGGGTTGCTCAGATTGCAAATATTCTTACTGATCAGTTTGGCGTGGAAAAAGGTGATCGGATTGCTATTTCCATGCGAAATTTTCCCGAGTGGGTTTTTGCGTTCAATGCGGCGACTTCTATCGGCGCGATCGCAGTTGCGATGAATTCATTGTGGCTTTCTGAGGAGATGGAGTTCGGCCTAAAGGACAGTGGTGCCAAGGTGCTTTTTGCGGATCAGGAACGCCTGGACAGGCTTGCGCCCGTTCGAGAAAACCTCGATCTGCAGGTGATCTCAGTAAGAGCGACAAGTCCGTCGGCGAATACATGGGCCCTCGAGGAACTGTTAGCGGGGCAGGTATCAACGTTATTGCCGGATGTTGAAATTGATCCGGGCGACCCGGCGACCATTCTCTATACGTCGGGTTCGACAGGACATCCTAAGGGCGCTGTCTCCTGTCATCGAAATATTGTTAGCGCCCTGCTGTCCTGGGAGTTAGATGGCAAAGTTGGTCTTTTATTATCAGGCGCAGAAGCGCCCCAGCTGGATGATCAGATCGCGGCGTTGCTGGCTGTGCCACTTTTCCATGCGACCGGTTCCCATGCGGTAATGCTCGCTTCTTATAGGTCCCAAAGAAAAATCGTATTGATGTATAAGTGGGATGTGCCGGAAGCACAGCGGCTTATCGAGGTAGAAAAAGTTGCTGTGTTTATTGCCCCTGCGGCGATGACAGGAGACTTGGAGCGGGCAGCCAGAACAGCGACCCGAGACCTCAGTAGTTTGCTAACTGTCGGCGGCGGTGGAGCTCCGCGGGCGCCGGAGCAAGTCCAAAAGATTGCCGGAACGTTCAAAAAAGCACTGCCGAATACTGGCTGGGGGATGACAGAAACGAACGCTATTGGTGCCGGCATTGGCGGTGAAGATTATGTTAATCATCCCGAAAGCTCAGGCAGGGTATCTGCGTTACTTGATCTTAGAGTGCTGGATGAGTCAGGCAAGCAGTTGCTTCCTCTTGAGCGTGGCGAACTGCAGATTCGCGGCGCTTCCATTATCAAGGGCTACTGGGACAGGGAAGAAGCCAATCTAGAGGCGTTTGATGGTGAATGGTTAAGAACCGGCGATGTCGCCTACATTGACGATGAGGGTTATCTGTATATCGTTGATCGTATTAAAGACCTGGTCATTCGAGGGGGCGAGAACATTGGTTGCGCTGAGGTCGAAGCAGGGTTACTTGCCCACCCGCAGGTCAGAGAGGCTTCTGTTTACGCGGTACCGGACGATCGTCTGGGTGAAGAGGTAGGAGCCACGATTTTTGCTGATGATGCTATTGATGAAGATGAACTTCGCGGGTTTCTGTTGGAACACGTTGCTCGGTTTAAGATACCCCGCTATCTGGAAATATCCTCGGAACCCCTGCCGCGAATAGCCTCTGGTAAAATCAACAAGCGCCAACTCAGAGAAGAATTCGTCTCAGCACGGGGCTGACCCTAACCCGCGGTAACAAATCCACCAGCTAACAAGTGAACCACGTCAACCTTTAACCGTTTGAAGTGGTTCGCTGGCGGTCCGCGCAAGTGGACCGAATAAACGCTAGATCAAATGACCTAAAAGTAAGCCGAAACCTAAATCAGAGCGTAAATATCTACATAGTTACCAAGGAGGAGGGAAGATGGATACAGGTTACAGGATAGGCGCAGTGGCCAAATTGACAGGTATTTCTACGGACACGATCCGTGCTTGGGAGCGTCGCTATGGGGTCGTTGAGCCAAACCGTGGGGAAAATAATAACCGTTGCTATACAGAAGCGCACGTCAGTAAGCTGATAAGCGTCAAACGTCTGGTCGATGCAGGGCAAGCAATTGGTACCATTTGCAGACTGTCTGAACAGGCGTTACAGGCGCGCACTCATGGGATACTAGGGTCCCCCGGGCATCCTGCAGGGGGACTGTTGAAGAAATGGACGGTCATAAGTGTTCAACAACCTGATTGGTTGAAAGCTTGCTTAAAGGCGCAAGCCGGCATTAAGACGAGCTGGGTTCGTGGTTTAGAGCAATTTTCGGCTTCCGACGAGGAGTTCGTTGTTATCGACATGCCCAGCCTTTCAGAGATGAACGAAAAGTTGGTGCTCAGAATGCTACCCGATGAGCTTGCACCCCGCTGTCTTGTTGTCTATAAGTTCGCCTCCCGAACCCAGTTGCGATCTTTGGCGTCAAAAGGAATTCGTTTGCTGAAAGGCCCTCTTGAGCCTTTTGCCCTCGTCAATTTGCTCCGAGGTAACGGTCGATCACAAGCAGCGTCGCCCGAAAGCGCAGATTTTAATGCATTGAAAACGGCGCTGCAGGAAGGAGATGTGCTTTGTAACTGTAAGAATCAGCTATCAGGACTAATGAGGGCACTGAATAGGCTCGAAGCGTCCTCTACAGGATGCTCCAGGGCCCGCCAAATAGATGGCGAATTGCAGCAGCAGCTATTGGAACTGACGGTGCAGGCACGTTCAATTATGGAACATTCGCTTAGCGATTTGGTGGAACATGGCGATGCAGAAGGTAGAAATCGAGTCGGTTCGATCAATTAGGAGCCTGGGTTAGCGGTATGTCGTCTCACTCGCTGTTTTTGTTTCGACGGGACCTTCGATTGGTCGATAACACCGCGCTTAACGAAGCACTGCGGCGCGGTAATCCGGTACTGGCAGTCTTTGTTGTTGACCCTTCGCTGATGGAGCGCTGGCAAGACTCTGGGCGGCGGTTAGCATTTCTGTTTCAATCGCTGCAACAGCTGCGGGCTGCAGTAAGCGAGTGCGGCGGGACGCTAGTCGTTGAAATGGGGCATACAGAGCAGGTGCTGCCGTCACTCATAAAGCGGTTCAAAGTCGATAGGGTTTTTGTTAACCGGGGTTATACGCCTTATGGTCGAAGCCAAGACCAAAGGCTGAAGTCCCTAACGAAAGAAATGAAAATCGATTTCGTGGTGCACGATGATGCGCACCTTAACCCGCCGGGGCGCGTTTTAAAGGGTGATGGGACGCCGTACACTATATTCACTCCTTATTTCCGCAGAGCTTCAACATTCTCGGTTTTCCCCCCGGCGCCCGTCCAAAAGGGTGAATTTCTTCATTGCGATGATATGGGTAGTTGGCCGGAGGCGCTCAATGAGTTTCTGCGAATTCAGGTCCCAAGGTTCGAGCCAGGTGAAGGCGGTGCGTTAAAAGCCCTGTCGACGATGTCTTCGTTAACGAAGTATGAGGTGCAGCGAGATGTGCCCGCAAGTGAGCATACTAGCCATCTGTCAGCTCATCTGCGGTTTGGTACCTGTTCTGCGAGGCAGGTTCATAACGCGGTACGGGAAAGTCTTGATGACCAACACCCGCTCATTCGGCAACTTTATTGGCGTGACTTCTATCATCAGATTGGCTGGCATTTCCCCCATGTGTTTGGACATGCATTCAGGCGGCACTATGATGCGATACCCTGGCGCACTGATACAGAGGCGCTGCAGCGCTGGAAGGAAGGAAAGACTGGATTTCCAATAGTCGACGCTGGTATGCGAGAACTCGCGTCAACCGGCTATATGCATAACAGGGTTAGGATGGTTACAGCATCGTTTTTGACCAAAAACCTGCACTTGGATTGGCGCCTTGGTGAATCCTATTTTGCTGAACAACTGGTTGACTATGACCCTGCTGTCAACAACGGCAATTGGCAATGGAGTGCATCGACGGGTTGTGATGCGCAGCCATATTTCAGGATATTCAATCCCTGGCGGCAACAACAGAAGTTTGACAAGGATTGTGTTTACATCAAGCAGTGGGTTCCAGAGCTTGAACCGTTCCCAGCGAAGGTGATCCACAAGCTGGAAAAAGAAGGGGATTTTTACTTACCAAAAATGGTGGATCTGAGAAAAAGCGGGGACCTGATCAAAGAGCAGTTTAAATCAGTTCGTATGCGGTCATAATAGGTCTGTCTATTCACCTGAGTTCTAGTGTGGTTATTGTTCGTTTTTTTCTCTGGGTTGGGCTGTCCGCAGTGATCCCTGTCTGGGTCAGTGCCGATGGCCCGAATAGGCATAATGTTGATTTTTCAGGTTCCTGGGAACTGGACTATCAGTTGAGTGATCATCCAAGTGAGAAGATCAGGTACCTGTACATACAGGCAAGAGCTCAAGCCAAGCGAGCGGCAGAACGGGCGCAGAATTCTGGTCGTTATGTTGATCCCAGGATATTAAACGTGCAGTCTGTCGTAGGACTAGGCAGATTAACTGAAAAAATTGCTCAGGCAACGGTACTTACCATTACTCAGAAAGATGATCATATCGTGATCAATCGAAATGACGACTTTGCGCTGGTCTGCGATTTTGGTGAAATGGGTTGGAAAGAAAATACGATAGGGATAGAAGGCTGTATATGGGATGAGGACCAGTTGGCCTTCCAGGTTGCGCTACCAGACGGACTGAGTGTTTATCAGCAGTTTAGTATTGCGGCTGACCGAAGCCGCATAAATGTTGCAACAACCGTCAACGTCTCTGGCGTTTCCTATCCATTCACACTTAACCGGGTCTATATGCCGTTTCAGCCAGGCGAAGGCCTGTATGAATGCACGTACACCATCGCGAACCAAACCAGCTGCACATTGAGTGGCCGCAATGAATAAATTGCGTGGCGTCGTTGTCGGGACGCTCGTCTGTTTTCTTTTAGGTTGTGGAACGCCTCGGGTAGATCCCCAGCAGGGCTCTTTACCGGACCCCGTGGATGTTGCCCTGATTGTTTTTCAGGACGCAGGGGTACCGCTAGACCGGCTGAACCTCAGCATCGCTGTCTTTGACGTTGAATCTGAAATAGAGAGTTCTATTTATAGCTCGAAGGTTCAGGTGAGTTCTGTTGAGCGAAGACTCCTACCCTTCAGATTGAAAGAGACGTTGGATCGAGCGGGATTCTGGGGCGCTGTTCGGGTGATGCCGCAACCGGACCTTAACTCAGAGATCAATGTGACGGGTAAGATCCTGTTTTCCGATGGTGTTGAACTAAAACTCCAAGTCCTGGCTGTAGACGCAACAGGTAGAACGTGGCTTGATCGTATCTATCACGATGTTACCAGTGATCTGGATTACTCGACCGACCCCACTTATCAGATTGACCCCTTTCAGGATTTGTACAACAGGGTCTCCAATGACTTGTCGGATAGCCTGGGTTCTTACCCGGAACTGGACCGGGTCCAGCTACTCAATATTACAACGCTGAAATATGCACGCGAGTTGTCTCCCGAGACCTTTGGGCGTTACCTGTCCGACGACATGGGAGTCGCGACATTAAGGGGCTTACCTTCTGAGGATGATCCCTTGTTCCAAAGAGTTCAACGAATTCGTGAAAGTGAATACCTGTTTGCTGACAGCGTTGATCAGCACTACGAGAGTTTGTTTAGGCGGATAGGACCAACCTATGCCTGGTGGCGCTATTACAGTTATGAATTGATTGAAGGTAACAGGAAGCTCTCAAAAGTTGATGCAACCA
>JABIVN010000158.1 GCA_018667205.1 Gammaproteobacteria bacterium
ATACTTCTATCATGAACCGGGCAGAAATCGACTGGCTAAACGGTTACCACGAAGAAGTTCACACCAAACTGGCACCGATACTTGAAGGCGAAGACCTTCAATGGTTAAAGAGGTCAACGCAGCGGGTTGCCTAAAATGTCCTGCAAACTACCGAATCATGCCAAAAAACCAGACACAACACTGTGCAATGCATCCCTGTGATCCTCCAGCAGCAGAGAGTGCGTTCCGCTGCCAATCACGGTCATCCTTTTTTCCCGGGCATTGCCAAGCTGCTGAAAAACCTTGGTTGCCTGTTCCGGCGTCGTCTCTCTGTCTAATTCACCGACCACAACCTGCGTTGGCGCTTGTATCGCCATCGGTTGATACCAGGGCTCCCCTGTCAGTGAGTAACGCATGAAGTCCTTAAGCACCCCTGTCGGCGCACGCAGCAACCCGGACTTATTACCCATCGGATCGGCAAATACGGCGTCTGAACACCACCTGGTTACTCGTGCAGGAGGTACTAGCGCATTAATTTCATCCTCGGATAAACCTATCGCCCAGCGCTTCGCCATCGTCGCTGCGTCCACCGTTCGATACGCCCCAATATCTGCACTAATTGTTCGGGGCGTTGCGCCCTTCTCGACCCAGAGCGGACCACTCAACACCAGACGGCTTACTTTGCTACCAAAAAGCCCAGCGTAACGACCACATATAGCACTTCCCCAACTGTAGCCGATCAGACTAAGCTGATTAATACCTCTGTTTTTAAGAATAAAATCCACCGCTCGGTCTACCTCTGCAAGGGCATGAGCAGTATCGACAATGGGGTCATTCAGGTCAGGCGAGACCAACATTTCCTGGGGACGATCCGACTCGCCATACCCCAAAAGATCCAGGCACCAGACATCGAACCCCTGCGCCGCCATTTTGTCCATCCACGACGCCCCTTCAATTTCGTAGTCGAAAGTTGACGTAGCGCCGTAGGTGGCGCCGTGAATGAATAATACGTTGTTGTCTGGCAACCGATGTTGCGCATCATTCAACTGCTTGTTTCGGAGCAATAGGCTATAACCATCGGTCTCGCTGGCGATGCGGTAGTCACACTTGATAATCATCTTTTTCTCCCTCTCCGACTAACGTATCATGCTATTTGCTAAATATACCAACACTCCATAAAGGTAGACACATGAAAGATGTCGCAGGAAAGGTTGCTTTCATTACAGGTGGTGCCAGCGGTCTTGGTTTAGCCATGGCACGTTCATTCACCGGCGCCGGCATGAAAGTCGCGATTGCCGACATCCAAGATGATGCGTTGGCCGCGGCTAGAGAAGAGTTTTCCGAGTCTAATGCAGATGTCATTACCATAAAGGTTGATGTAACGGACCGCGATGCGCTTGAAGAAGCTGCCAAAGAAACCGAGTCGACATTCGATAAGGTGCATGTGGTCTGCAACAACGCCGGCGTCGCCGTGAGTGGGAACATTAAGGATCATACTTACAAGGACTGGGATTGGGTCATGGGGGTTAACCTTGACGGCGTAATCAATGGTATGCAGGTATTTTCGAATCGCTTGATTTCACACGGCGAGGGTGGCCACTTTGTCAACACTGCTTCGATGGCCGGGCTGATTGGCATGCAGGGCATGAGTATCTATAACACCTCGAAATTTGCCGTCGTGGGAATGTCAGAAGCCATGGCCGGAGATCTTTCACACTTCGGCGTGGGCGTTTCAGTATTGTGCCCGGGGTTTGTCGCAACGGGTATTTACACATCAGAACGAAACCGGCCACAACAACTTGGGGGTGCTACTGCTTCAGAATTTGACCTTTCAAAAGATGCATTCAGAACGGAAGAAGAAATCGCCAGCATGCAGCAAAGCCTAGATGGGATGCTGGACCCCTCCTTAATCGGGGATATGGTGCTGCATGCAGTGCAGGAAAATGAATTTTGGATTCTCTCTCATCCGGAATTCAGAGAAGGCACTCAGGATAGAGCCCAAAGCATCAGCGACGCCTTTGATCGATGGTCAGCTTTCCAGGCTGACTACAACAAGTAAATTTTAAAGGTCTTATTAGCATGAGTGTTTCTCCCGAGATCTACCTGGATATGGATGGGGTCTGCGTCGATTTCATCGGTGCAGCGATGACAACCCAGGGCTACGACGCCGATCAAATGTTAAACGGGTGGCGGAACGAGCATCCTGGATCGCTGTATCCAGAACCATTGATGGACAAAACAGCAATGGAGTTCTTCACTCACATCAATATGCAATCGTCCGAGTTCTGGTCTGGCCTTATCGCTTACTCGTGGTTCGAACATCTGTACGAGGAGTTAAGCAGGCTCGGCGATGTGGTTTTTCTTACCGCACCAACGAGCGCCCCCGGGTGCGTATCCGGAAAACTAGAGTGGCTTATCGGCCGCTTTGGTAACGACTTTACCGACTTTATCTTTACTCGCCATAAAGACAGGCTCGCACATCCCAATGCTTACCTGATTGATGACATGCCGTTTAACATAGAGCCGTTCGTCGCCAGAAAAGGTGTCGGTGTACTATTTCCGCAAATCTGGAACGAACTTTCCCACATCCAGGACCCGGTTCCTCATGTCATCACCACGCTTGAGGCCGCCATAGGGCGATAGCGACAACTCAACTCTCGGGCACGTTCATGTAGTCCTTATAGTAAGTCATCAGGCCCTCCCTAACCTTGTACAAACCACAACCCTCTATGTCACCGGCGGGGGTCTTAGCAACCCACTGTGCCCAAGCCGTATCACCGGCGCCCGCTATCTCACGGACCAAAAACTCGGTCTTGCGAGTTTTCATTTCTTCATTCATTTTTGCCATAAAACCAGCAATAGCCTCTTTTCCATTGAATGTACCGAAAAAAGGATCAACCAAAATAGCGTCCTCAGCAAATAGCTCCACAACCGCCGTGTAGTCACCCTCATCCTGAATTCGCCAAAACTGCTCAATCGTCTGTTTAGCTGTTCGTGTCGTCAAAGCTCGCTCCTGTTGTTTACCTTTATTTCTGTCAGCACCTTGCCTTCCCGGAGCGAAGCCACTGCACTCATGTCGCTACTGATACCAACGGTAATCGTGTCATCCCAGAAAACCGGCCGACGAAAATAGATATCCAACGCTACCTCCGCCAAGCCGTCCCCCCATAGTGCGGCCATAAGGAAGTGCACGCCCTGCCCGCCACCGATAATCGGTGCCCTGAACCCTGCCCGGTTTGCTGCGTCCACTTCATAATGAATCGCGTTGCCCTCGCTGCTGTAACTTTTTGTGCCAGCGGGGGTTAGTTTGTGCTTACTGACAACCTTTAGCTCGCTCGGATCTTGGACCACAGGGGGCGGCCGTTCTCCCGCACCCCGGCTTCCGACTTTTGACGGGTCCGGCTTTAATGAAACCCGGGGCACAGAAACGGCCCTTTCGCCGTCGCCGCCCTCAAACCATACATCGGTTGAAATACGCCACCCCCTTGGGACATCCTCAACAGACACAATCCTGCCTTTTGATATCAGCGCCTCACCGAGTAATACTGGTCGATGCTGGATAACCCTGCTAAGCATATTGACGTTCCCTTCAGCTGATATACCGCTCGCGGTTCCAACTCTGATACCAATGCCTATGTAAAACGATGGATCAACATAATGGCCAAACAACGAGGCATCAAGTCCCTGAGAAGCCAGCTTTTCTATCTGGTATTCTTTTGTGACGATCGATTCCTGCTGATTAAGTTCAAACCCGGCAACCGGCTCTATCCACTGACTGGGCATGGCGTGTGTCCCACTAAATTTAGTTACGGAAGGGAAATATAACACCCCTTTTCCATACTGCCTGGAGAATAAGTCACGAGCGCTCCCTAGCTGCCCCCGGAATTGGTATCATCTACGACTCGATCTTAGCAAAAATATCAGGCCAAAATTTAGATGAACTCCATTGCAGTTGAACGCCTTTTGAAAGGCAAAATCGCCGTCGATGAATATGTAACGGTTGAAGGTTGGGTTCGCAGTAAGCGGGATTCCAAGGCCGGCATCAGCTTTATTGCGGTTCATGACGGCACTAGTTTTGACCCCATACAGGCCGTTATCCCAGACTCTCTGCCCAACTATGGCGATGTGGTACTCCAAATCACCACCGGTTGCTCAGTCAGGGTGACAGGACAACTGGTCGAGTCTGAAGGCAAGGGGCAACAGTTTGAAATCCAGGCGACTGTGATCGAAGTCATTGGATGGGTTGACGATCCTGAGTCCTACCCGATCGCAAAGAAGCGACACACGTTCGAATATCTTCGAACGGTTGCTCACCTGAGACCAAGAACAAACACGTTTGGTGCCATCACGCGCGTCAGAACAACTCTGGCAAATGCCATCCACAACTACTTTTTTGAGCGGGATTTTCACTGGATAAACACGCCTCTAATCACCGCCAGCGATTGTGAAGGAGCAGGCGAACTGTTCAGGGTCAGCACTCTGGATATGATGAACTTACCTATCGCCGACGGGAAAGTGGATTTCAGCAAGGACTTTTTTGGTGCTGAATCTTTTCTGACAGTGTCCGGTCAATTAAACGTAGAGGCCTACTGCTTGGCTATGTCGAAGGTTTATACCTTCGGGCCCACCTTCAGAGCTGAGAATTCTCACACATCCCGCCATCTGGCAGAATTTTGGATGGTGGAACCGGAAATCGCCTTCGCTGACCTGAGTGACAACGCCGACCTTGCTGAAGACCTGCTAACGGCCGTATTGAGCAGGGTACTGGAGGAAAGGGAAGACGACCTGGCTTTTTTCCAGCAGCGTATCGACAAAACCGTCATCGAAAGAGTGAGATCCATCATCGACAATAAATTCGAGCGCATGGAATACTCAGAAGCCATAGAAATCCTGAAGAACAGCGGTGAAAAATTCGATTTCCCAGTGGAATGGGGCCTCGACCTGCAGTCAGAACACGAAAGATACCTGACAGAAAAGCATGTCGGCAGACCTGTAATATTGATGAACTACCCTGCAGAAAACAAAGCGTTTTACATGCGCCTGAGTGACGATGAGAGAACCGTTGCGGCCATGGATGTGCTGGCGCCTGGCATCGGCGAAATTATTGGTGGCAGCCAACGTGAAGAGAGACTAGATGTGCTGGATGCCCGTATGCAAGACGAAGTCATGATCGAGGAACTCTGGTGGTACCGTGACCTGCGTCGCTATGGCACCGTACCGCATGCAGGTTTTGGACTGGGATTTGAGCGCCTACTGACTTACGTCACCGGCATGGAAAATATTCGGGACACGATCCCCTTCCCAAGAACGCCCGGTTCAGCAGCTTTCTGATTCCCCGCCGACAGGGCGGCGCTTCGGCTAGCATCAAAACGTGGCTGGTTTAGTCAATTTTATTTTAAGGCCCGGAATTAGTAATGGACCGATAACCCATCGTGCATTTGCCCGTTACCGTCATAGACCGGCCTTTTAAAGAGGAGTCTAGGCTTCGTACTCCCGATCGGGTTTTAGGCTCGAGACTTCTTGTCATTGCGCGCGATCATTGTGACCGATTCTAATAGACCGTGATCGGATACTGCAGCATAGTAGACGCATGACACTGCGTTATTTGATATTTCTGACACTTTTGAGCAGTTCCGCGATATCGCTGGCTTCGGCGATGGAATCTACTGGCAAGTTCTCAAAACAGACCGTCAAAGGTTATCTTGACGGTATTCCAATGCACTACATCAATGTGCAAACCCGCAGCCATGAAACACTAGGCATCAGGCTCGACGGTTTAGTTAATGAAGCGATCTGGCAGGAAATCCCCGCATTCGACAATATGCTGGTATCGGTTCCGGGTACCGGCAAGCCCGGACACTACTCAACTGAAAGTCGTTTGTTAGCGACTGAAAAAGGCCTCTATGTCAGTGCCGTGATGTACCAGCCACCAGAAACGATCGTCATGCGGATGACTAATCGTGATGACCATACCGACCGCGATACTTATGGCGTCACACTTGATACCACCGGTCAGGGAGAATTCGCCTACTGGTTTGCCGTTGGTCTGGGCGACACGGTGATGGATGGCAAGGTGCTGCCAGAACGACGATACACCAGTGATTGGGACGGTACCTGGCTTTACAAGGCTGCAAGGTTCGATAAGGGCTGGAGCGTTGAGATTTTTTTCCCCTGGTCGATGATGAACTTACCGGAAGTTGAGGGCCAACGTGAAGTCGGTTTTGCGTTAAGCCGGCAGATTTCCCATAGTAACGAGCGCTACTACTGGCCTGGGCATACCTACTCTTCACGACAATTTGTGACGGCGCTAAATAGTATGCGCGTCGAGGGCATTGAACCACGCCGGCAGGTTTCTGTGATTCCGTATATATCGGCAACACTGGATAATGCGCGAGATGATGACGATATCCGAGCCGGTGTCGATATCACTTGGAAGCCGTCCACAAAAGCGGAGTTGACGGCGAGCCTTATTCCCGATTTTGGTGCTGTTGAAGCAGATAATGTCGTCCTTAATCTGACGGCATTCGAAACCTTTTTCCCAGAGAAGCGTCTTTTCTTTCTCGAAGGAAATGAAATATTCGAAACAACGCCCAGAGCAAATAGTGGTAATGCACTGCGCGAACTAACTAATGAGAATTTTTCGACGACATCAAGGCGTGCCTTTATCACTGATCACCTGCCGACACCCATTTCGCTAATCAACACGCGAAGGATTGGCGGTACGGCAACCCAAGTATCCTTGCCTACCGGCGTCGTGCCTAACCGAGGCGAAGCGGACCTGCCAACAGACCTTCTGGGTGCGGTGAGACTCAATGGCAGAATTGGTCACATCAAATATGGCGTGCTGAGTGCCTTTGAAGATGACGTTGAATGGCAAGGTGAAAATCAATCTGCTGCGCCCGTTGATATCGATGCAAGAGGTCGTGATTTTGCCGCTCTGCGATTTATTTATGAGGATTCAACCAATCAGAACTTTTCGTTGGGCTATCTTGGCACCTTTGTAAACGGTCCAATTTATGATGCCCAGGTTCACGGCCTGGACTGGCACTACCTGACCCAAGGCGGCAAGTGGGCGATGGATTTACAGTTATTGCAGAGCGATGTCGACGAAGTCAGCGGGCAGGGCGCTATCTTTGACCTGTCTTACTCAGTAGATTCAAGGTTTCAACACATCTTGAAATTTGACTACTTTGACGAAGACGTCGATATCAATGATCTGGGATTTCTTCGTCGCAACGACTATTCAGGCTTTCGGTACTCCTTTCGCTATGCTGGAAGAAGCAGCCCCAATGGGATCGTTAGGGCTAATCGTGGCGCTGTGACGGTTCAGCAAAAATACAACATTAGTCAGGGCCAGGTCGTCGACAGCGGGATCTATTGGCGCAACACACTGGAAGTGACCGGGCGTAATACGATTCGAACGGCCCTCGCCTGGCTGCCACGACACTACGAGGATATCGACTCTCGAGGTAACGGTGCTTATCAGACAGAAGATCGTATCTGGTGGGACGTGCTCTGGTCGACCGATGCCAGCAAAATGTTCAACTGGTCATTCGGTGTAGGCGGTATTCAAGAAGACCTTGGTGACTGGACAGGTCAATACTCCATCGGCCTCACGACACGACCCGTCAACTCTCTCATGATCAAGGCCGATATCAAGTACAAGCGCCGCGATGGTTGGCTTGTTTATCAGGGCAGTAACAATTTTGGTGCCTATAATGGCATTAATTGGCAGCCCGCCATTGAACTGAACTGGTTCATTGTACCCAGACACCAACTGAGATTTTCTATGCAGTGGGCCGGGGTCAGGGCCGACGAGCAGGGGTTCTTCGAGATTTCCAACGCATCGGACAAACTGATACCGTCGCCCCGAACGCGACCCGATTACGACTTTACCGTGAGCCTATTGACCGCGCAACTTCGTTATCGTTGGGAGATTGCGCCGCTCACTGACCTTTATGTGGTCTACAATCTTGGTAACCGCCTGCCTTCTTTACACGAGGATGACTTCTCAAGCTTGTTTGAGGACGCCTTCGACGAACCCCTCGTGGAGTCCTTCATCGTTAAGCTGCGCTATCGATTTGGAAACTAGAAGAGCCTGTTTGATAACATCGCCTTTGCATTCCATAAGATAAGCACCTCCAGCAATCACAGATTCAATATTTCTTGCTTTGAATCGTTTTCGCGATCGAAATAGAAAAATTGGGTGCTACCACTGCTGTTTTGGTTGCGCTTATCATTCTTTGAGTCAGGTGCTATTAATAGACGCCGCGCTCATGAGATTGGCTTGCTAGCTAGCGCCTAAGAACGCGGCTCTCCCCGTCCCAATCGATCCCAACCACTTTGATGAAACTCGGAACCCTTAACGGATAACGCCTTTTCTACTTTGCGAACGCCATAAGGAAACCAAAGGCTGACGCTTTCGGCCTGCAACATTTTCTTAAGCTGCTCTTTACTCAAGGAAGGCTCTTCTACTTTTAACAGGAATACCGCCTCTTGAATGCACTTAGACGTATGCAGCGCCGTCCACTTAAGTTTTTTATATTCCAGTCCATTCCCCTTGTGGGTTACCGCCTCTTGTTGCTGCACCTCTTCAAACGCTTTTTTGGTGGCACGCATTTCCTTTATGGATTGTTTGAATTGCTCATAACAAGCGAAGTTCTCTAGTGTCTTCATGCCACTTTTCCCCAGGACAGCTCTGCCCTCGCGTGATCCGGCAGAAATTTCGCGCGGCTTTTTACGAACGGATTAACACCTGAGCCTTGCATAGCACTTACCGTTCCAATACCAATTACACCGCAGGATAAGTCGGCTACGATCGCGAGACGTCGTAAACCAAGGTCGGCGCAGGCGCTTGCCTTCCCGATATCGGATTCGCCGGAGTGCCAATCAGCCCTTCGGATTCCTGCTCGACTTGTGCTTCCTGATGTTGTCTTAATATCCTTCTCCATGGGGTACATAAACTCCCGTTTATCGGGTTCATGTCTGCCTGTTTCTTGTTTTACCTGACTGCGCGGCTAATTATAAAGAGCATGGCAACGAACGAAAACGAATATTAGAGGCCTCTGTATCTCTTTAACGACGCTACGGACGTCAACCGCCCATCATCGTCTTCCAAGTTTCCAGGTCATTGATCCGCATATAAGTATTATTTTGTTTTGTATCACCCATCGTGGCATGCGGGACCGCCGAGTAGTTATGGCCCGGCAGCAGAATCGTATCATCGGGCAATGAAGCCAACTTCTGAATACTGTGATACATATCCTCAGAGTTTGACCCTGGCAAGTCTACCCGTCCACATCCGTCTATAAAAAGCGTGTCGCCCGACACCAGCGTCTGTTTGACCCTGAAACATTGAGAACCTGGTGTGTGTCCCGGCGTATGCAAGAACTCGACCTGCACATCACCAACATCCAGTTTATCGCCCGAGTCGACTCTAACGATGTCAGTTTCAGTAATACCTGTTACTTTTTTGACACCGTCTGCTTCCAGCTTATGGGCATAGACTTTTACCGGATTCAGCGCTAACAACTCAGCTACCCCGTCGACCGTATTCTGCCCAAAACTTCCACCACAGTGATCCGGGTGGTAATGGGTCACCAACGCACCAGTGAGTTTATAGTCACGTTCGTTGATCAGGTCCAACAAGCCTTGAATATCCCAGGCTGGGTCGATCACAACGACTTCACGGGTCGCTCTGGAACCAATCACGTAAGCAAAATTCTCCATTGGGCCTACCTGGATTTGTTCGAGTATGAGTTCATCTTGCACTGACATATTACCTCCTTTTTCGACGCGTTTTTACGCGCTTATTTTTCTGAGTTCACTGATGCGAGCTTATTTCACCCTTCGTGCTCAGCGACCGCCCGACACGGCGCAAAAGATCGGCGATGAATCGGTGACAGACCGTGCTGCTTTAGCGATTCAAGGTGCGCCCTGGTTGGGTAGCCTTTATGCTGAGCAAGCCCATACTCTGGGTAGAGCAGATCAAGGCGCTTCATTTCAGTGTCTCGAGCAACCTTGGCGATAATCGAAGCAGCTTTAATGGCATCACTTTTTGAATCGCCTTTAATCAGCCATTCTGCCTCACAGGGCAACTCCGGTACACGGTTACCATCGACAATCACGAAATCTACAGCAACCTTGAGCCCGGAAACAGCGCGTACCATCGCCAACATACTCGCTTGTAATATATTAATCTCGTCTATCTCGCTGACGTCGGCACTCGCCACAAAAAACGCCAGCGCCTTCTCCCGGATGACCAGGTCAAGCTCATTACGACGCTTCTCCGATAGCAGCTTGGAATCTCTTAGACCATCAAGGCGAACAAACGGATCAAGCACCACAGCTGCTGCATAGACAGCGCCTGCTAATGGTCCACGCCCCACTTCATCGACACCTGCGAAATACTCCCTTCTATACATTCAATGTTCGCACAAACCAAGAACCGCTCTCGCGGCTTCTGCCCCAGGCGCTGCACTTTTCTTCAGTAGCTGATGAATTTCATCAAACGTCGTTACCACATCGCTTGCTTCTTTTTCATCCAACAATCTCCTGACCTCACTAGCCATCACGGATGGAACGGCTGCATCTTGTATGAATTCGGGCACAATACTTCTGCCCGCCAAAATATTGGGCAGCGCAAACCATTGTGTCGTGACAAGTCTGGATACGATAGCATAAGTTATTTTACCAACCCGATAAGACATCACCATCGGTTTCCGTAGAAGCATAGCCTCAAGGGTCGCCGTTCCAGAGTTAACCAGCACGACATTAGAGACTGTCATGGCCTGCCTTGATTGACCTTCCAGAAGTGTCACTTTGCCGTTGAGTTCCGGGAATTCTGCGAGCATTAGCTCAAGCTGGTCATAGCGTTTTCGGTTCGCCGCTGGTACTACGAAACGAGTGACTGAGTCTCCGAGCAGCAACGCTGTTGCCAAAAAATCCCGACCTGAAAGGTCGACTTCCCGGGCGCGGCTTCCGGGTAATATCGCGACAACAACTTCATCCTGTTCAATCCCTAGCCGCGCTCTTACCGGCGGCTGGTTGATCTTACCTTCGTCAGGCGAAATTTCGTCCGCTTTAGGATGACCAACAAATACCACGGGAATATTGTTAGCTTCGTAAACAGCCGTTTCAAACGGGTAAAGGGTCATCATCAGATCGACACTACGCGCTATTTTCTTGATTCTACGTTGACGCCAGGCCCAGACGGTTGGCGACACATAGTGGACTGTTTTGATACCACGTTTGTGCAACATTCCAGCTAGCAGAAGGTTAAAAAAATTCGAATCAATGCCGACGAAACAATCTGCGTCACTCGCAACGATTCGGTCGCGTAAGTGAAACAGTAGTCGAATAAGGCTAGGCAAACGGAGTAGCGGGTCGATGAAACCATTAACAGACAGGGTTTCAATATCAATTTCTGAAGAGAATCCCTCCTTGATCATTGCAGGACCACCGACCCCAACGAAGGTCACTTCTGGTGAGGCCTTGGTAATTTCCTTTACAAGCGCAGCACCTAGATTGTCGCCTGAGGTTTCCCCGGCGACCATTGCAATCGTCAAGGAATGCCCCGGCATCGAGGTCATGCTCAGCCCACCTGTTGTTCAGCGCAGGTTAGTAAAGACGAGCATACAAGCTGATCATCGACATAAGCTTTTCCTGATGCTTTCATCCAGTGTTTACGAAGATTAAGGATTTCAACTTCAAGCCTGATCTGATCTCCCGGAACAACAGATCGCTTAAATTTAGTCTTGTCGGTTCCAGCAAGGTAGTAAATGTAACCGTCATCCAGTGTTCGGTTTCGACTCTTGAACGCGAGGATACCGGATGCCTGTGCAAGTGCCTCTACAATCATGACCCCTGGGAATACCGGTGCGTTTGGGAAATGGCCAGTGAACTGGGGTTCATTGATCGTCACGTTCTTGATGCAGACTATTTTTTTGTTTTCCTCGAACTCAATAACGCGGTCTACCAACAAAAAGGGGTATCGATGAGGTAGGTATTTCTGTATTTCCGTGACGTCCATGGTGTTTCTCTTATGATGGATACTACTTACCCGATTCTAGGCGTTTTATACGCTTGAGAATGTTATCCAGCTTTCTAAAACCGACAACACTTCGCTTCCATTCATTGCCTTGCATCAAACCAGTTCCCGATGAGTAGCGTCCCTGCTTGAGGATAGACTGACTGACCAGTGTCATCGCAGTAATCTCGACGCGATCGACAATCTGTATGTTATCAACGATTCCAACAGCGCCACCAATTAGACAATAGCTGCCTATCCGAGTGCTGCCTGCTATGGCTGTACACCCAGATATAACGGTGTGGTGATCAATTGAAGTACCGTGACCCACCTGTACCTGATTATCCAGCTTACACCCGTTGCCGATTGTGGTGTGGTTCAATGCTCCACGATCAATTGTGGTACCAGCCCCTATTTCGACGTTATCACCAATGATCACCGAGAACACCTGTGGAATCTTAAGGTAGTTTCCCGTGTCAGCGTCGAACTCAAAACCGAACCCATCAGCCCCAAGGACTGCATTCGCATGAATGATGCAGAGCTCCCCGACCTGAACATCATGATATACGACGACGTTAGGCTTAATACGAGAGTCTTTCCCGATCTTTGCGCTTTCACCAATGTAGCAGCCTGCACCAATGTGAGTGCCGTCTTCTATCCTCGCACGTGATTTGATCACTGCCCCGGCACCGATGACGACACGCCGACCTATAAAAGCGGTATCACTGATGACGGCACTGGGGGCGATACCGGGCATAACGAGTGGCGCGGGGTCAAATAATGCCGCAATACGCGCCCAAGCCATCCTGGGGTTTGCCGCTAGCAATCTTGGCTTGTGAGTCCGCCCTGCATCTTCAGGCCGCAGGACAACTGCACCCGCCTGACTACCTGCAAGCAGGTCACAGTACTTTGGACTAAAAAGAAAGGAAAGCTGGTGCCTTGATGCTCCTTCAAGCCCCGCAATACCTGTTATCTCAACATCGGTATTGCCAAGGCTTTCAAGCTGAAACTGATCTGCTATATCACTCAGTTTCACCGTGTAACGACTGTTACTTTTCCAGGGCGTTCATTTTTTCGGTAATTTTAGCCGTCACATCGTAAAGCTCATGACGGTAATGAACACTCTGACGTGGCAACACCAAATCATACTTATCGCTAAGTACCAGCGCTTCAATCGCTTCCTGATATCGCGGTGTAAGAGACTGGATCAATCGATCAGATTGCTCCAACTTGACTCTCTGCAGTTCTTGGAGCAACTGCGCCATCTGGTTTCGTTTAACCGAGATTTCCTGAAGAAGGTTCTGGAATTCCTGGTCGCTCATAAGCTCAGTGTCTTTTTTGAGCTTTTCCAGCAGCGTCGTGATTTCCTTGTGCATTTCTTTCAACATTTCATCTTGCTCTGAATACTGAGCGTTGATCTGCTGAACACCCTGTTTTCCAATCTCTGACTGCAGAATCGCCCGTTGAGGGTCAGCAACGCCGATTTTAGATTCGGCTATGGCAGATGAAGAGGCCATCGCGATGAAAGATGCGGCCAGAATAGCCAAAATGCTTTGATTTACTCGCACAATTTTCTCCTCGGGGGAAATTCATTAACTTAGTTGGTCTACGTCGGAACGCACCGGAAGCGGATATTCACACATTCACCCATTCGATTCAATGCCTTTTATCCCGTAACCACTCTATTCACAAAGAGCATGCACGACGGCTGCCATTAAGTGTTCAGGCACTAGGTGTATTAAGGCAATCTATACCATGGCCTTTGGTTTTCTAAAAAGTTTTACCCAGTTCAAACTGGAATGACTCTGACTCGTCACCCTCCTTGTCATTGACCGGAAATGCCAGCGCAAAGCTAATGGGGGCAAAGCCCGTAATCCACGTGACAGCGATGCCTGCGCTATACCGAAGTTCGCCATTATCCAAGCCCAAGCAGTAAACGCTCACGTCCGGGCAGTTTGTATTGAAAACGTTACCCGCATCGAAAAATAGCACTGACTTCAACTGGCTCTGATCTTCTATAAACGGCAATGGAAACAACACTTCAGCGCTCAATTCGACCAATACATTACCACCAATCGGGTCAGGGTCATTAAACCGATCCTGTGGCGACGGTGTCGATCTTGGCCCAAGGGAGTTGCTCTCGTAGCCCCGCACAGATCCCATACCTCCGGCGAAAAAATGCTTATAAAACGGGAAGTTTTCGGTGCCGCCATAGGCTTCGCCATAACCCAGGTTAGCTCTTAGTCGCAACACAAACGGATTGAATAATGGATAGAAAACCTGACCAGTGTAATTCAACCTGTAGTATTCAAGCTCGCTCCCCGGGACCGTCATTTCAAATGACATCGACTGCGATCGACCGCCAGTAGGCAACAATCCGCGATTGAGCGCGGACATACTATAAGTCGCTGTCAACGAAACCAGGTCAAACTCATTACCTTCCTCATCCAGAAATTCTGATATTTCCTGCGCAGGGATAACGCCTTCCTTGATCTCCGTTCGTTCAATACCAACGGTAAGGCCGATACGCGATATTTCCGAGATAGGGTAACCAAAGCTGACATTTAAACCATAGGAATCTGTAGAAAAGCTCGCGATGTTCCGTTCTTCATAATCACTCTTCCGGAAAAACGCTGAATAGCCTCGGCTAACACCATCAACCGTGTAGTAAGGGTCAAAGAAAGATACATTAAGCGACTGTTGGTAGTCACTTCGATTGATGCCAATATTGATACTGTTACCTGTGCCAAATACATTCGATTCCTGGTAGCCCAAACCAAGAATCAATCCCATACGTTGCGCATAGCCTACGGTCGCCGAAATTGAACCGGAGGGTTGTTCCTCGACCGTATAGTTCACGTCAATCTGGTCGTCTGTACCCGGCACTGTCGGTGTTTCAACGTTCACTTCCTTGAAAAAGCCAAGCCGTTGGAGACGTATTTTTGAGCCTTCAATCATCGCAGTGGACGCCCAACCGCCTTCCATCTGGCGCATCTCACGCCTTAGAACGTGGTCCTGAGTCACCGTGTTGCCCTGAAAACTTAACCTTCGAACATAGGCTCTTTTCCCAGCATCGATGAAATATTTGACCGTGACCGTTTCGCCATCGTCATTAGCGGAGGGTTCACCCGTTGCACTCGCAAAGGTATACCCGGCGTTACCGAGTGCCGATTCAATCCTCTCTTCACTCAAAGTCATATACTGCCTTGAGAAGGTTTGCCCTTCGCGAGTAAGCAGCAGCGCGCGGATATTCTCTTCCGGAATATCCCGAAGCTCCCCTGCCACCTCTACCGCCGAAATTTTGAACTGGTCACCCTCAATGACATTAATCGTGATATAGACATCTTCCATATTCGGCGCGATCGAAACCTGCGTCGAGTCGACCCTAAAGGTCAGGTAACCACGGTCAAGATAATGAGATTCCAATACCTCGATATCACTTTGTAGCTTCTCACGGGAGTACTGGTCGTCTTTTGTATAAAATGACAACCAACCGGGAAGTTTCAGTTCAAGCAGCTCTATTAGGGACTCATCATCGAAGACCGTATTGCCAACGATGTTAATGTGGCGAATACCTGAAACATTCCCTTCATAAACATCGACTTTAATGGCAACCCGGTTCCGAGGGAGATTCTCGATAGTGGTCTCAATATTTGCATCATATCGACCCTGAGACACATATTGCCTTTCAAGGTCCGAGGCAATTTGATCTAGCGTGACTTTCTTGAAAATTTGACCTTCCGATAATCCCGAACCCTCAAGGCCTTCAACCAAAGCTTCAGTCTTGATTGCCTTGTTACCTTCAAACTCTATGGAATCAATGGTCGGTCGTTCCTTAACGACAATAACAAGCACATTGCCATCACGGCCTATCTGAACGTCATCAAAGGTTTCGGTCTGGAACAGGGAACGTGCGATCGTCCTGATCTCTTCAGCGCCTACATTGTCACCCACACTATAGGGCACTGCACCAAACACTGTCCCTGCAGAGACTCTCTGCAGGCCTTCAACACGTATATCCGATACGACGAAACCAAAGGACAAAGTGCAATAAAACAACGTGACTAAAGGGATAAGTGAACGGGCATACTTTCCCAGGGAATCTTTGAGCTTAACCACAAATATGTCTCTACAGTCGTGTGAGGTCGTTATAAAAAGCCAGCACCATGATACCCATGATCAGGAACGTTCCCATCTGGAGTCCCCACATCTGAACTCTTTCCGGAACCGGTCGCCCGGCTATCAATTCAACAAAATAATAAAGCAAGTGGCCACCATCAAGTACCGGTATCGGCAGAAGGTTAATCACACCTAACGAAATACTGAGCAACGCAATAAACCCCACAAAGCTCTCGAACCCGTTTTCAGCCGTCGCACTGGCTACCTGCGCAATCGTAATCGGGCCACTCAGGTTTTTCGGCGAAATAGCGCCGACAATCATCTTCTTAATCGACGCGAGGGTAAATAGTGTTACCTCCCAGGTTTTCGCCGCCGCTGGCATCCAGGCCGAGTAAACGGGATATCGCGTTTCACGCAGCATCTCTGGCGTAAAGTTCACTGGCTCAGGCGACGCACCAATAAACCCAAGGATATTCCCTTCGCGTTCAACGCCTTTCGGTGTCAGCGCGATGTTCATCTTTTTACTATCTCGCAGCACAACAACCTTTAACGTTTGTTCAGGGCTTGCCTGAATCACGTCAACCAGCTGTGGCCAACCCGTCAACGACACACCATCGACGCTAAGAAACTCATCACCAACTTCAATCCCACCCGCGGTTGCTCGACCGTCGTCATTGAGGCCGCCTATCACGGCAGGAAAGTCAGGCAATTGCATCACAAGCCCAAGATCACGCGCTGGAACCGGCGAGTCACTGTTCGACAACCATTGCGTTATGGGGACACTATAATTCGACTGCGCGTTGTACGACCCAGGCTCAATAACAGTGACCACAATCTCGCCCGTTTCCCCAAGACGATCAAACAGACCCAAATTGACCTCGCTCCAGGTTTTTGTTGTCTTCCCGTCAACTGCGACAATCTCGTGCCCTTGCTGCAGGCCCGCCCTCGCGGCGGCACTTTCTGGCTCAAGCTCACCTAATACTGGTATGACACCGGTCACCCCTGACGCAAATAGCATCCAGTAAGCGGCAATCGCTAGTAAAAAATTCGCAATAGGTCCTGCCGAAACAATCGCGATGCGTTGCCATACGGTTTTACGGTTAAAAGTCAGGTGTAACTGATCATCCGGGACATAGCCTTCCCTTTCATCCAGCATTTTAACGTAGCCACCGAGGGGAATGGCGGCCAGGGTAAACTCAGTAGGTGCCAAGGGCTCGTTGCTGCGGGTAAGTACCGGGACAAGATTACCTTCTTTGTCATAGACGGGCTGTGTTTCGTAAACGGGTTGACGACCCTTTTTTACAAAAATCGATTTACCAAAACCAACGCTAAATCGAATGACATGAACGTTACAGCGGCGGGCAACCCAATAATGGCCAAACTCATGAATAGTCACCAAAATCGAGATGGTAACGAGCAGAGCAAGAACTGTTTGTAGAAAATCGATCATCGTTATAAAACCCGCTCTAGCACGAGCATCCTTTTATCCAGTGTTGCTTCGTAACCTATTGTATTGCGTCCGGGGTGCCCTGTCTGCCTCATGGGTTGTCTGTCTCATGGGTTGGCTGCCCACAATGCCATGCCAAGGTACAGTGCAAACACTGGACTCGCGGACAGCAGACTGTCAATCCTATCAAGAAACCCACCGTGTCCTGGCAACAAATTGCTAGAATCCTTGATATCCCGATGCCGCTTGAACATGCTGATGGTCAGGTCACCCAACACAGAAACCACCGCAATAAACATGCAGGCAGCAAGGAAAATAACCCCATCCGCGGTTCCAAACTGAGGCCGACCAAGATACAGCGACATCAACACCGCGATAACAAATGACGTAACGACTCCTCCATAAAAGCCTGCCCATGATTTACCAGGGCTAACCCGGGGCGCCAATTTTCTTTTCCCAAAGGCTCGGCCACTGAAATAGGCACCAATGTCTGCCCCCCATATCAGGAAAAATAACAAACAGATCAGGTAGCTGCTTTCCACATGGCGCTTAAGTTCAATTAACGCTACGAACCCAGGTACCAAGGTAACAACGCCAATCACCATTATGACTGCTGAACTACCCCATAGTTCATTCAGCTTCGGGTAATTAACGACCAGCACAAAAGCTATCAGCCACCAGAGACTGCTGAGCAGCAACACGGGCGTAACGGGGGCAAAGTATGCGCCCGACATCGCGACAGCAACCATCAACGCATAGAAATATCGGTTCAGGTTGGACAAATTGGCAAAGTTGGCCCATTCCCACGCAGCCAGCGCTAGGACGGCGCCCACAAATAGGGAGAATTCAAAATGGGGTAGCAGGAACACGCACGCCAGCACAATTGGCGCGAGAATAATGGCTGTAATGATACGCTGGCGTAGCATCGGACTCCGCTAGAATTCCATCAAGTCAGCTTCTTTTGCGTCCAGCGCTGAGTCGATTTGTTTGACTTTAGCATCGGTGAGCTTCTGTATCAGATCCTCGCCTCGACGCTGCTCATCCTCAGTGATCTCCTTTTCCTTCAGGTAATCCTTAAGATCACTATTCGCGTCCCTTCTGATATTTCGTATCGCGACCCGCGCATTTTCAG
>JABIVN010000017.1 GCA_018667205.1 Gammaproteobacteria bacterium
GACTCGCAAAAACTTATGCAACTCATTCGCGGAAAACGCTTTCCGCCCTGGAGATCGCAGCTCTGGATGTCAGCGGTGAATCAATGGCAAGACAGGTATTAGATGGGTACTTTGAACAGCTCGCGGGGGCTCTCGCTGGTGTGATCAACATACTGGACCCGGACACTATTGTACTTGGTGGAGGAGTATCCAATATCGAAAGGCTTTATCAGGAAGTGCACTCCAGACTCGGGAAGTATGTTTTCTCAGATCATGTTGGCACGCGTATCGTTAAGGCTAGACATGGAGACTCATCCGGCGTTCGGGGTGCGGCCTGGTTATGGCCCTGAATCAGGGTTATCCCGTTGCTGCTTTTCAATCAGCGCAGATGCCACAATGACAAAGATAATGAAAAACTCAAATATCTTGTTGGTGATTATCTCTTCAAATCGTGATTGCCAACTCATAGGATTCCTGCCGGTTATTTTGCAAAAAAGCAGGATTATAAAGATTAATCAGCCGCAGGTTTACCTTTCATAAAGCGAATGATCCAGCGAGAAACCACCTCCCGCATCAGGGGTTTATCAAGAGACGCAACGCCCACGTTATAGGTTTCTGCACCAAGAATTTCCTGCCGCATGTCCATCAGGTCTCTTGAATACTCTTGCGCGAACTCAGGATGACCCTGCATGGTGAATATATGATCGCTAATGCAATACATACTGTTCGGGCACTGCTCTGCTGATGCCAGCAATTTCGCGCCATCTGGTAATTGAATGACCTGATCCTTATGTGAAACGATCAGCGTAAACAGTTCCAATTCTTCAGTGTCCATAAACCAGCGCGACTGGATGACTTTATGGTCGTGAATACCGACACACCAGCCAGCCTCTGCCCCCAGGGTCTTCCCACCTAAGGCCTCTGCCACCAGTTGGTGACCAAAGCATAATCCAACCAGTTTTTTTTCGGCAGCGTGCAATTCGCGTGTGTATTCTTTTAAGACCGCTATCCAAGGTTCAACGTCATACACACTTTTTTTGCTACCAGTGATGACATAGCCGTCGCATTCATCAATAGCATCAGGGTAGATCCCATGTTCGACGTCATAACTTCTGAACTCTGTGTCTATACTTAATTCGGTTGCTGCTTGACCCAGAATTTCCGCAATCATGCCAGGATAATTACCATGATCTGGCTGGAACTGATCCAGCACAGAGTCTGCCTGAAGTATTCCTATTTTCATTATCGGGCAGAATATCCTTTAAATAATTTCAAAATAGCGACGCAGTTGCCAATCATTTACAGCGCGCTCGTATTCGCGCACCTCCCAGTCACGGGAGGCCGAATAGTGATCCACAAAAGTATCGCCAAACAAGCGCGTGGCAACCTCTGAATTCAAAAATTCACGATTGGCATCTCTAAGATTGCCGCACAATTGATAATGTTGTGGTAACTCATCTTGCAATTCGTAAGCGTTACCAACGACCGCCTCACCTGGATCCTGCTTCTCGGCAATGCCTGTCAGCCCGGCAGCCAGATTCGCTGCCGCCACCAGATAGGGGTTCGCATCAGCTGACCCAACTCGAAACTCTACCCTCTGCGACTTATCAGACCCTTTAACGACCCGTAGGGCTGCCGTTCTGTTCTCTACGCCCCACGTTGCCGCAGTAGGAGCCCATGCGCCCTTAACAAGCCGCGTATAACTGTTGATTGTTGGGGAGGTTACCGCGAGGAGCGGCTTCATATGACGACGCAACCCACCAACATAATGGCGCATCGTTTCGCTCATTGAATGAGGTTCGTTTTTATCAAAGAAAACATTCCGGCCGTCCTCTTTTGACAGCAGCGACTGATGAACGTGACCGCTTTGGCCTGGATAATCCATGGACCACTTAGCCATAAAAGTCGCAATCATGCCTCTTTTCTGGAAGAACGCTTTCGCAAACGTCTTAAACAGAACGGCCTTGTCCGCGGCAGCAAGTGCATCATCAACGGTAATCGCAGCCTCCCAAACGCCTGGCCCTGTTTCACAGTGCAACCCTTCCAGCGGGAAATCATGCGCCAAGCAATAATCCATAAACTCATTAAAGAGATCTGACAAGGTCATCGTTCTTAGAACAGAGTAGCCGAAATTGCCAGGAGACAGAGGAACCAGATTGGTATAGTTCTTTTCCCGCACGGATTCGGGTGTCTCATTAAAAATAAAGAACTCGTACTCGAAGGCGAGTTTTGGCAAATAGCCCATTGAGTCGGCAACGCCCAGCATGTGTTTCAATCTACTACGTGGGCATATCGGGTGCAGCCCCCCGTCGTCAGCGACAAACTCAATCAGGAAGAATGGTAGATTATTCTCATCCTGAAGTCGCCTTTCAGTCGCTAGATCTAGGCGAAACCCGGCATCCGGAAAGGCAGTATGCCAGCCTGTGTATTTTGCGTTGTCGTACAACTGATCGTCCATATCCCAGCCCAGCACGCAGTCGCAAAACCCTGCCGTACCGGCCGCGATACTCTTGAACTTCTCAAGACTGATGTATTTGCCCCGAAGCACACCGTCGATGTCAGTAAACCCAAGCTTCACGCGGTTTATGCCCTCGGTCTCGTACTGATTAATTAAATCATCTGCTTTAATCATGGTCGCCTCTTTCTGTCATCAAACGGTTGGAACTGAATTCCTTTGGAAACACCGGCGTCTCCAAAGATCAATAATAACGCCTAGGAAGAAGTCTTTTGAGAAGGCACCCTGATGCTTTCAACCAGCGCCTGCACCTCAGCAGGGGGTGGTGGCGTGAACCGACAAACAACCAACGACACCACAAAGTTTGCCAACATGCCCAGCGTTCCAATACCTTCAGGAGAAATACCAAACCACCAATGATCTGGGTTGTTATCAGCAGGACTGATAAATTTGAAGTAAGCGATGTAAGAAAAGGTGAATACAAGACCTGTAATCATCCCTGTAATGGCTGCTTCCTTATTCATTCTCTTGTAGAAGATGCCGAGCAGCAGCACCGGGAAAAAACTCGCAGCAGCCAACCCAAAGGCAAATGCCACAACCTCCGCAACGAACCCCGGGGGATATATACCAAACAATCCCGCAATAACTATCGCGACTGCCGCGGCAATTCGAGCAAAAAGCAGTTCCTGACGTTCAGTAATATCCGGCTTGAATGTCTTTTTCAGCAGGTCGTGGGATATCGCGGAGGAAATAACCAGAAGCAAGCCAGCCGCGGTTGATAAAGCTGCGGCAAGTCCGCCCGCCGCCACCAAGGCAATCACCCAATTCGGTAACTGGGCAATCTCCGGATGTGCCAGAACGATAATATCCCGGTCTATGTACAACTCGTTTTCACCGGCTGAATGACTGTTTTCAAGCAAACGTTCGCCACTGCTTCCGCGCTCACCGGTAAAGGCAGGCTTAGCCGGCTGCAAGGCATTGCCTCCACGATACTGGACCACACCATCCTCGTTCTTGTCACGCCAAGCGATCAGCCCCGAGTCTTCCCATTTACTAAACCATGACGGGGCATCCTTGTAGGTCATGCCATCGACATTGTTAATAATGTTAATTCGAGCAAAGGCGGCGACTGCAGGTGCAGTCGTATAGAGCAGCGCAATGAATACCAGGGCGTATCCAGCCGAAATACGCGCATCCCTGACCTTGGGCACGGTAAAAAATCGAACAATCACGTGCGGCAACCCTGCGGTTCCTGCCATTAGCGCCGCAGTAATAAACACCATATCGATGGTGGATTTGTTCCCTGACGTAAATGCCGCCATCCCCAGTTCAGTGGTCAGACCATCAAGCTTATCCAAAAGGTAGACACCACTACCGTCGACCATCGTAGATCCCAAGCCGAACATAGGCAGCGGATTACCCGTCAGGGCAATAGAAATATAAATAGCTGGAACCAAGTAGGCAAAAATAAGCACACAGTATTGAGCCACCTGTGTATACGTGATGCCTTTCATGCCGCCCAGTACAGCGTAGAAAAAAACGATGCCCATGCCGATAAGAACACCGGTATTGATGTCGACTTCAAGAAAGCGGCTGAACACTATTCCAACCCCTCTCATTTGTCCCGCGACATAGGTAAACGAGATGAAAATGACACACACCACCGCAACGAGCCGAGCGGCCTGAGAGTAGTAACGGTCTCCGACAAAGTCAGGCACGGTGAATTTAGAGAATTTTCTAAGATAAGGGGCCAGTAATAATGCGAGTAAGACATAGCCACCTGTCCAGCCCATGAGGTACCTGGCACCATCGGCCCCTTCAAATGCAATGATACCTGCCATTGAAAGAAATGAAGCTGCGGACATCCAGTCCGCGGCCGTTGCCGCCCCGTTCGCGACCGGGTGAACGTGACCACCAGCCACGTAAAACTCTTTGGTAGAAGACGAGCGACTCCAGATAGCAATACCGATGTAAAGCGTGAACGAGGCCCCGACAAACAGGTAAGTAAGCAATTGTGCGGACATCAACTATTCCTCACTCACGCCGAACTTTTTGTCCAGCACGTTCATACGCCAAGCGTAGACAAAAATGAGCAGTACAAAAAAGTAGATAGCGCCTTGCTGCGAAAACCAAAAACCAAGCTTGTAGCCATATAGACGAAACTGGTTTAAGAAGTCCACAAAAATGATACCTGCAAGAAACGAGACACTGAACCAGATGACTAGCAATACCAGCATCAATCGCAGGTTTGCCTGCCAGTACGCATGATTGTTTTTCTCAGACATTTTTTTCCTCAGCCCCTTTTTTAACTGACATTATTTTTAACTGACATTATTTTCAATTCACACTATTTTCAACTGACACTATCTTCAACTGACACTATTTAAAAGTGATCGGGGATCCTCCGATATCACCGCTTAACACAATCGACTTACGTACGGATTTCCTGGCTATCGACCGACGTAATAGACCGAGGAGTCTCTCGTTCTGGCATTTCAACCAGGTTCTGTGGCAACGATTTACTAACCTTCGCGCCCAGTGCCTTCATATCTTCTGCACGTTTTACCAGATTACCCCGGCCACTGGCGAGCTTGTTGTAGGCATCCCTGTAGGTTCCCTGCGTGGACTCAAGCTTGCTACCGATCAGTTCAAGGTCCGCGACAAAGCTGACGAACTTGTCGTACAGCTTGCCAGCCCTGTCAGCGATTTCTTCTGCGTTTTTATTCTGTTGCTCGACACGCCACATGTTCTGGATCGTACGAAGCGTCGCCAGCAATGTCGATGGCGTAACGATAACAATATGATTGGAAAGCGCATCGGAATAAAGCGCTGTATCTTCCTGAGTTGCCACCGAGAAAGCAGACTCAATTGGCACAAACAACAATACATAATCCAGCGTTCGGATCCCTTCAAGGTGTTGGTAGTCCTTAGCCGCCAGTTCTTTAATGTGTGACCTGATTGATTGTGTGTGGGCTTTCAGCGCTTCTTTTCTTTCAATGTCGTCTTCCGTTGAGCAGTAACGTTCGTAAGCAGTAAGCGACACTTTTGAATCCACAACGACGTCTTTCCCCTCGGGAAGACGCACAATGGCATCGGGCTGGTAACGCTTGCCGTCATCCTGTTTAAGCGACACCTGAGTTTCATATTCCCGGCCTTTCACCAGACCGGAATTTTCCAGCACTTTTTCAAGTACCATTTCACCCCAAATCCCTTGGGTCTTGTTCCCACCCTTCAGCGCATTGGTTAAGTTAACCGCGTCCTGGGCAATCCTGCTATTAAGCTCCTGAAGGTTCTTCACTTCCTTGACGAGCGAGAAACGCTCTTTGGCTTCATCGTTGTAAGTCTGCTCAACTCGCTTTTCGAAGGATTTTATCCTTTCATGCAAGGGATCCAGCACACCGCTAAGCTGTTCTTTACTCTGGACTTTGAACTCTTTCTGCTTCGATTCAAAAATCTCGTTGGCCAGACTTTTAAACGCATCATGAAGAGATCCTTTCGCCTCCTTAAGCAGGGTAAGTTTTTCTTCCGCTTGTTGCTGCTGCTCACTCAACGTGGTTTCGAGCCGGGAAATTTGGTCGCGGGTTGCAATAAGGTTGGCTCGTTCCTGCTCAAGGGTCCCACTGAGATTGGACAGCAGCAGTTCCAGTTCGCCAACCTTGACCTCCCTGCCCTTAAGTCGTTCGCGCAAGGAAGCGTTCAGAACCTGCTGTTCGATCAATTCCCTTTGGCTTACGTCAAGCTGGCTATCGAAGGCATCTGCTTTTTTTGTCGCAGATCCCTTTTCAAACCTTGATACCAGGAAGTAAGTGCAAACGGCTGATAGGAAACAACCTGCTAGGAAAGCCGCAGCGAGCTCCGGGGTCATTTAACACACCTTATCTCAAGAACTTACCGTTGGGAGCTTAGCAGATACCCTATTGGTTTACCGACTTGCTCCGAAGGAATACCGGCAGAAACTCACCGATTGCAGGCCTAATAAAGGCGAAGACCTCAGAAAATTTGGGTTACGGTTCCCTGGTCACTATTCGGGGTCACTATTCGGGGTAACTACCCCAAATAGTCACTGCTACAATGAAATTGCATGAACTTGCATTGAGTTGGCAACGCTGACTTAATGCAAATAAGTAAACATTTTCCTTCTGTAGCTTGTTGCGAGTTCATTACCTTTACCCAGCATTTTAAATACCTTAATCATGGTGAGCCTTGCTTTCTCTTCACCCCAGGTTTTATCTGCCTGCAGAACCGCAAGAAGTGCTTCCAGCCCGGTTTCAACCTGGTCAGTTACGATTAACTTAATCGCAAAATCAAACCTGGCCTGAAGATCACTCGGATCAGCTTCTGCTTTTGAGCGCTGTTCATCGAGTGTGCCCAAGTCACCGGCTAGCTCGATAAACTCGAGCCGACTTTTAGGTTTGTCGATACCCTCTGCGTCAGCCGGGATACCTACCAGTACCTTGCGAGCGTCATCGACCTGGCCTTCCATAATGAGCAGGTCGCAGAGCTCCACATGTAAACCGAAGTTCGCAGGCTCATCAGCAATGACTTGCTGCAACATCAGAATCGCTTGTCCACGCTCACCTTGCTCCAGCAGCAGGTCAATCTGATCGCGAACGCGATCCATGGAGCTCATGGTTAACTGATTCAACGTCTCACGAAGCTGCTGGTCTTCTGCAGGACCTTCGAAATCGCCTGCCATCTGGCCTTGGAAGATGATCTTGATACTCGGGAGTGCCTTAACCTGCAACTGCTGAACAAGCTGCTGGTTTTGCTGGATATCAACCCGCGCAAGTAGAAATTTACCCTGGTACTCAACAACCAGTTTTTTAAGCAGGGCTGTTGTAGAGGCACATTGCTCTGCGCCTTCTGCATAGAATTCCAGCAACACTGGAACCTGCTGGGACTTTTCCGCGACCTCAGATTGAAAATTCTGGGCGTTGATTTCGACAGTATACGAGTCGGTGATCACCGATGCTTCTCCCAAAAATCGGCTAGCCTAACAGAAGACGGGATGCAGGTTAAGAAAAGTGGCCGCTTTTAAGGCCTAAGATAGATGCTTTTAAACCGTTACGCCGCGATTCGAACCCCTTCACGACGCAGCGCACTTTGCATAATTTTTGTCGATCGCCAGGGATTCTCCTTACCACGATACAGCACGCGATTACCCTTGCTCATCAGCCAGATATCCAGTGACCTAATATGTCTTACTCTCATTACCATCTCCTCAAATCGCCCGTCTGGTATGCGTGGTCACTAGCCTCTAATTATTAACTGCTAACTGCTAACTGCTAACTGTTAACTGCTAACTGCTAACTGCTAACTGCTAACTGCTAACTGCTAACCCTCGGCCCTCCGCAGGAGCTAGAAGGTTGGGGTGCGAAGCATCCTGAACTTCTAGTCTGCATATAACTTCTAAC
>JABIVN010000159.1 GCA_018667205.1 Gammaproteobacteria bacterium
ACTGAAATAGCCGCTGAAAATAATAGTGGCCTTTCATCATAAATAAAGGGGAATTCGATGAGTGACAAGGTATTAGCTTATACGCTGCTCAGGTTGTTTATGGGCCTGAATATGTTTATGCACGGAGCCGTTCGGCTTGGTGAAAATTACGGGGCATTTATAGAGTGGACTCAAGGAGTATTTGCTGAAACCTGGCTACCAAGTTTTTTGGTCACCATAGAAGCTGCGCTTATCCCCCCGGTTGAAATGACCGTCGGTGTGTTGTTGTTCCTCGGCTTCAAAACTCGATTTGCATTAATGCTGGCCGTTGGCCTAATGGCGACCTTGGTATTTGGCATGAATGTTGTGCAAGACTGGGAACTGGTATTTCGGCATGTTGTTTATGTCTGTGTGTTTTCTGGCCTGATGTTCAACAGGGAATACAACGAATTTTCTCTAGATGGTCGAAAGAGCGCTTAGTAGAACCATCTGAATCCTTATTTTTATTTATCGGAGGCTTTGCATGAAGTCGTTTAGTTATTGGACTTGCCTTTTTTCTCTCGCATTTTTAACCACCATCATTACCGCATGTGTCGGTGGCTCCACCGGAGATGGCGCCTCAATTCGAATGGATCGAGACGATATTGCCGGAGTGGTTACAAGCGCCAACGGCGTTGAAGCCGGTGTCTGGGTAATTGCCGAGACTGACGATTTTGATACACGTTTTTCAAAAATAGTGGTGACGGACGATGAAGGCCGATACCTGATACCCGACCTTCCCGATGCGGACTATGAGATATGGGTTCGCGGATATGGATTGGCTGACTCCGCAAAAGCTATGGCAGAGCCCGGCGATAGGCTGGATCTGACAGCCATAGAGGCACCAGATGCAGCTACCGCTGCCGAGGTGTATCCAGCAGCTTATTGGTATTCCATGCTTGAGGTGCCTAACCAAGAAGAGGTCGCTCACCTAGACTACGGGCTGAACGAGTACCTTGCCTGGACTAAAAACCTTGGCTGTTCCAGCTGCCACCAGTTGGGAGACGAATACACAAGGACAATTCCGGATTCTCTTAGCGAGTTTGAGGATTCTCATACCGCTTGGATACGTCGAACCCAGTCGGGTCAGGCGGCTTTTATCATGATTCGCCAGGCCACAGCACAGTTGCGCAACGTGCCTTACAAGTATCTCTCTGAGTGGACCGACCGAATTGCCGATGGGGCCCTCCCTCATGTTCAACCGGATCGCCCAACAGGATTGGAGCGCAACGTTGTCGTGACGGTAAGAGATTGGTCTAAGCCCACCGGATACATGCATGATCTTTCCGGTACAGACCGCCGCGATCCGACGGTAAATGCATACGGACCTCTTTACGGAGCGCCAGAGCACAGCACTGATGAATTCCCCATCCTCGACCCGATTGAGAATGTGGCTACCTTCTTCAACGCGCCAGTCAGAGATGAAGATACACCCGGAGCGCTGGACTATTTCCCTATGATGGCCGCTTCTCCTTTTTGGGGGCCTGATCCCATCTGGGATTCCAAGGCCAATGCCCACAATCCCATGCTGGATCAGGATGGACGTGTTTGGTACACCGTTACGGTTCGGGATCCCGCAAACAACCCAGACTTCTGCCTTGAGGGTTCAGACCATCCCTCTGCCCAGGCTTTTCCCATCACTAAAAATGTAGCTCGTCATCTTGCTTATTACGAGCCTGATACAAACAAATACACCTTTGTTGATACCTGTTTCGCCACCCATCACTTGCAGTTTAAAGAGGACGAAAACAACACACTCTGGCTGAGCGGCTCAGGTGATGTTCTCGGTTGGGTGGACTCCAACATGCTGCTGGAGACCGGTGATGAAGCCGCGTCTCAGGGCTGGACAGCTTTGATTCTTGATTACAATGGCAATGGTCGGCGCGACGCCTACACCGAACCAGGTGAGGAACCCAATCCGCAAATGGATATGCGAATCGCCGGTGGGGGACAGATTGCGGGTTACGGTTTCTATGCCATTATGCCGAGCCCCATTGATGATTCTATCTGGGGTTCAAATCCCGGTGTTCCCGGAGCTCTGTATCGAGTAATGCCTGGTGACGACCCTTCCAATACAGCACTGGTCGAGAGATTTACTGTGCCTCTGCCCGGCTTTGGTGTGCGCGGTGCGGATATTGATCGCAACGGCGTGATTTGGGTTTCTCTCGGCAGTGGACATATGGGCGAATTTGACCGCAACAAATGTATCGGTCCGATGAACGGACCAACCGCCACTGGCGATCACTGCCCTGAAGGTTGGACTTTCCACGACTTGCCTGGCCCGGGTTTTGTCAATTATCCGGACTACAGTGTTGAGTCCAGCTATTACACATGGGTTGATCAACACGACACTTCCGGTTTGGGCGCTAATACTCCAATTGCCACAGGTAACCAGTTTGATGGTATTCATGCTCTGGTAGACGGCGAGTTTGTCACCATGCGAGTGCCATACCCTCTGGGATTCTTTACCAAGGGTTTTGAAGGTCGTATAGACGATCCCGATGCCGGTTGGAAAGGTCGTGGATTATGGGTTCCCAGCGGAGACCGTACACCCTGGCACAAAGAAGATGGCGCAGGCAGCAATCCAATGGTTGTGCATTTTCAGGTTCGACCTGACCCGCTAGCGAAATAGATTCGGTAGCTGATTAGGTGATGAATCGTATGCAAAGGTTATTGGTGGCGGCTGCCTTCCTATTTGCGGTGAATAATTTGGTTCATGCCGACGTGGAATTGGGCGACGGAACAGTGCTGTCAGATTCGCCAACCTGGATAGTCACCTATATCGAAGTTGCGGCCGATGCTGTTGAAGAGACCGAGAGGCTTCTTGCAGCGCAGGTAGCAGCTAGCAAGATGGAGGATGGCAATCTTCGCTTTGAAGCCGTCCAGCGCATTAGCCGCGACAATCATTTTGTGGTTCTGGAAGCT
>JABIVN010000018.1 GCA_018667205.1 Gammaproteobacteria bacterium
ACAAAAACCCCGACCGTTATACATCTATTATTAAGAGGTTAGGTTTGCGTCGGTAGTGTTAGTGTCGGTGATTGGCACCGACTATGGAGAATAATGTGAGTTATATAAGTAAGAAATTTATGTTTGGTGACCAGGAAGTACTCCTGGAAACTGGAAAGGTAGCAAGACAAGCAACAGCATCTGTCATGGTAACCATGGCAGAAACAACAGTTCTAGTGGCAGTGGTTGCACGACCTGATATGAAACCGGGTCAGGACTTCTTCCCTTTAACAGTGAACTACGAAGAAAAAACATACGCCGCGGGTAAAATTCCTGGTGGTTTCTTCAAACGAGAAGGCAGACCTTCCGAGAAGGAAACGCTGACATGCCGATTGATCGATCGGCCTATCCGTCCGCTTTTTCCTAAAGGTTTCATGAACGAAGTTCAGGTCACTTGTCAGGTAGTTTCAGCCGCGAAGGATGTAGATCCAGATATTGTCGCAATGATCGGTGTATCCGCTGCATTGTCCCTGTCGGGCTTACCCTTTGCAGGACCAATTGGTGCTGCGCGCGTTGGTTTTACGCCTGAAGGCTACCTGCTCAACCCCGGGTACGAAGCGCTCAAGACTTCAGAGCTTGATATGGTTGTTGCAGGCACTGAATCTGCAGTATTAATGGTGGAATCAGAAGCGAACGAATTAACTGAAGACCAAATGCTGGGTGCGGTACTTTTTGCGCATCAGGAAATGCAATCGGTTGTCGCTGCCTGTTCTGAACTTAAAGCAGAAGCGGGCAAAGAAGCCTGGGTCTGGGAACCAGCCACGCCAAACACTGCGCTGATTGAAGCGATTACGAGCCAGTTTGGTGAAGAGATTGGCGTTGCTTATCGAATTACAGAAAAGATGGCACGCCAAGACAAGCTCTCTGAACTTAAAGCTGCTGCAGTGGCGGTGCTAACGACCGACGAGACAGCCAAAGATGAGATCAAAGCTGTTTTTGACAGTATCGGCAAGTCTATCGTTCGTCGCGCTATCGTGTCGGGTCAGCCTCGAATTGACGGTCGTGATACAACAACGGTACGCCAGATTGATGTTGAAGTTGGTGTCCTGGCGAAAGCGCATGGTTCTGCGCTGTTTACACGTGGTGAGACTCAAGCGCTGGTTTCAACCACGCTAGGCTCTATGAGAGATGCAGCGATCATTGATGCGCTACAAGGTTCATACAGGGATAACTTCCTGTTGCACTACAACTTTCCACACTACAGTGTTGGTGAAACAGGTTTTTCTGGCGGGCCCAAGCGACGTGAAATTGGCCATGGTCGATTAGCGCGACGCGCTATCGCTGCCATGCTGCCCAAGAGTGAAGACTGGCCGTACACGACTCGAGTGGTATCTGAGATTACAGAATCAAACGGGTCTTCTTCAATGGCTTCTGTCTGTGGTGCAAGTCTTGCCTTGATGGATGCCGGTGTGCCGATCAAGGCGCCAGTTGCTGGTGTTGCCATGGGTCTCGTGCTTGAAGGTGAAGAGTTTGCCGTACTGACCGATATTTTAGGTGATGAAGACCACCTTGGTGATATGGACTTTAAAGTTGCGGGCACCGAAACAGGGGTTACCGCGCTTCAGATGGACATCAAGATCCAGGGAATCACTGAGCAGATTATGGAAACTGCACTCGGCCAGGCTAAAGATGCAAGGCTGCATATCTTGGGTGAGATGAATAAGGTGCTCGGCCAGTCTCGTGAAGGTGTTTCTGAGAACGCACCAGCAATGGTGACGATCAAGGTTGAAGCAGACAAGGTCCGAGATGTCATCGGTAAAGGTGGTTCCACTATTCGAGGAATTACCGAAGAAACCGGTGCTTCGGTTGATATTGAAGATGATGGTTCAATCACTATCTTTGGTGAAGACGCCGACTCTCGTGATGCTGCTGTCGCAATGATTGAGGCGATTACGAAGGAAGCTGAAGTTGGTCAGATCTACAATGGTAAGGTCGTTAAGATCGCGGACTTTGGAGCCTTTGTTAACATTCTTCCTGGTAAGGATGGTCTGGTCCACATTTCTCAGATTGCCAAGGAACGTGTTGAGAAAGTAACCGACTACCTGACCGAAGGTCAGGAAGTTAAGGTGCTGGTTCTTGATGTTGATCGTGGTCGGATCAAGCTTTCAATGAAAGAACTGGTCGAGGACGAAGCGGTAGAAGAAGTAGAAGAAGCAGGCGAGCCAAACGGCAACGTTGCCGAAGACAGCGGTAATGAAAGTTCAAGCTAATCACTAACCGTTGAGCTTACAAAACGCCGTCTTCTGACGGCGTTTTTGTTTCTGCTGGCGACGCTTCCCTTCTTCGCTACGTGGGGCCCTCTAAAGGTTCGCTGGGCTGTTCCTGATCAGGTCATCTACGACTGAAGGATCTGCCAGCGTGCTGATATCTCCTAGCTTATCCAGTTCGTTTTCCGCAATTTTACGGAGAATACGGCGCATTATTTTCCCAGACCGAGTTTTCGGTAAACCCGGGGCCCATTGCAGAATATCCGGTTTTGCAATTGCGCCAATCTCACTTCGAACCAGGGCGTTAAGTTCCACCAAAAGTTCATCAGTGCCTTCGGTTCCTTGCATCAAGGTGACGAACGCATAAATGCCCTGTCCCTTAATGTCGTGGGGATAACCGACGACTGCAGCCTCGGCAACAAGGCTATGTTCCACCAGTGCACTTTCGATCTCTGCAGTACCCAAGCGATGTCCCGATACATTCAATACATCGTCCACTCTGCCGGTGATCCAAAAATAGCCGTCTTCGTCTCGTCGGGCACCATCACCCGTGAAATAATAGCCAGGATAGGTCGAATAGTAAGTGTCTATGCACCTCTGGTGATCGCCGAAAATGGTCCTTATTTGGCCCGGCCACGAACCGCTTATCGCAAGGTTGCCAGAGGCAGCACCTTCCAGTTCTTTACCGTTTTCATCCAGCAATACGGGCTTGATACCAAAAAACGGTCTGGTAGCGGACCCGGGTTTTAGGTCCGTTGCTCCCGGTAGCGGCGTTATCATGATCCCACCAGTCTCAGTTTGCCACCATGTATCTACTATCGGGCACCGCCCGTCACCGACGATATGGTAGTACCATTTCCATGCTTCGGGGTTAATGGGTTCACCAACACTGCCTAATAACCGAAGACTCTCGCGGGATGTTGACGTAACAAAGTCATCTCCCTGACTCATGAGCGCCCGTAGCGCGGTCGGAGCTGTGTAGAATATATTGACCTTGTGCTTGTCTACTATCTGCCAGCACCTTGACGAATCGGGGTAGGTTGGTACACCTTCGAACATCAGGGTAATTGCTCCGTTAGCGAGCGGACCGTAGACGATATAGGAATGCCCCGTTACCCAGCCAACGTCGGCAGTGCACCAGTAGACATCGCCTTCGTGATAATCGAATACATACTTATGGGTCATTGCTGCATGTAACAGGTATCCCCCGGTTGTGTGAACCACCCCTTTTGGTTTGCCCGTCGAGCCAGACGTGTAAAGAATGAACAACGGGTCTTCACTACCCATGGCGACGGCTTCGCACTCCGGTGACACCTGCCGAGTTGCCTCTTCGTAACAGACATCACGATCCTCGAACCAGTGAATCTCACCGCCTGTTCGTTTAACCACTAGAACAGTAGAAACCCGGGGGCATTCTTCTAAGGCTTTGTCGGTGTTTTCCTTCAGTGGGATAGGTTTGCCGGCCCGCACCCCCTCATCAGCAGTGATTACCGTCCTGCAATCGGAATCCAGGATTCGGTCCTTTAGTGCCTGAGGAGAGAATCCGCCGAACACGACGGAGTGTACTGCGCCTATCCGAGCGCACGCTAACATCGCGTATGCGGCTTCGGGAATCATTGGCATATAGATGCAAACGCGATCCCCCTTGGTGACACCTCGGTCCAGCAGCACGTTTGACAGTCGACAGACGTGCTCATGGAGCTCTTGATAAGTCACACGGAGATCCTCCCCAGGATCATCGCCTTCCCAGATGATCGCGGTGTGGTCTGCTTTCAATTCGAGATGTCGATCTATGCAGTTGTAGCTAGCGTTCAACTCTGCACCCAGGAACCATCGAGCCTCGCCTTGATGGAAATCGGAATCGGTCAGCTTTTCCCAGGGCTTGAACCAGGTAACGAATTCATCTGCTTTCTGGGACCAAAACTCATCCGGTCGATTAATCGATGCTTCATACATAGCAAGGTATTGATCATTGCGTATGTGCGTGTGGTTTTCAAATTCCTTGGCAACCGGGTAAACCCTGCGCTCCGACATTGCAACTCCTTCAAACCAGATATTGAGGAGACACAGGTTGCCACAATGCGGCTCCGCTTAAAACCACGATCAGGCAGGTGTTGTCACGGGTATTCTGGCCCTGGCGTTAGTTCAACTGGTCGTTGTCGTTTAGATTGCTCTTTTTGCGGGGTTTTCTCTTACGCTTACGCTGGCGACCATTGTTGCTAGCTTGTTTCATGTCGAGCTTGCGTTCGTCCGTAGCTTCCTGGTACTCCGTCCACCACTCACCAAGTTGTTCTGTTTGCTCTCCGGCAAGTTCTCTTAGTAAAAGAAAATCATAAGCAGCCCTGAAGCGCTTATGATCCATTGTCCGGTCTGGCTTCTGGCCAAACCGTGCGGGTAGCCGGGATTGAAGGAACCAAATTTCTCTCATCGGCCCGGAGAATCGCTTCGGAATCGAGGTGAAAAGTTGTTGCTTGGATATCACGTTGTTGGCCGCTTCATTTGCAGCAGCGTGGTTGATTTCACCAGCCTGTTCCAGCCGCTCTTTTTCCTCAACAAATGGATACCAGAGTACTGCCGCATAAATAAATGCCGGCGTCACGGGCATCCTTTTCTCGATTCTCTGGTCTGTACTGTTTAGCGCCAGTCGAACGAGTTCTTCTGTCGCATTGCTCTCCATTGAGCGCTTGGAGTCGGGGAATAACCAGCCGTACATGCCATTCTCCATCATGGACTCGAAAGCAGCTGTGCCATAACCGGACAGAAAAAGCTTAAGCACTTCCTCGAACAATCTGGCCGCGGGGACGTCTTGTATAAGGTGCCCCAGCGATCCTATTGAGCTTTTGAGATCTGACTCCAACGCAAACCCCAGCTTTGCTTGAAACCTGATGGCACGAAGCATTCTGACCGGGTCTTCTCTTAACCGGCCTGCCGGGTTTCCTATGGTCCTGATCATCTGGTTTTCAATATCCGCTGTGCCGCCCGCGAGATCGATCATGTCTTTCCCTTGGGGGTCGAAATAGATCGCATTCATGGTGAAGTCGCGTCGAAAGACATCCTCTTCGAAAGTGCCATACACATTGTCGTTCAGGGTCATGCCTGCATCAGAGTGGTTTTCATCGTACTCTTCCGCGTGAGGCCCCCGAAAGGTTGTGACCTCTATTATTTCGCGTCCAAACCGAACATGAACAATTCGAAATCGCTTCCCGATGATGCGAGAGTTGCGAAACAACTCCCTGACCTCTTCAGGGGTCGCATCTGTAGCGATGTCAAAATCCTTTGGGGTTTTGCGCAGCAACAGATCACGAATACAGCCACCGACAAGGTATGCCTGGTAACCATTTTCCTGCAGACGACTGATAACCTTACTGGCATTGACGCTGATGGCACTTTCTTCAATAGAACTTAAAGCATTCATTTTTGATTTCGTCAGGCCGTCATTAGGCTGGGGTTGGTCTGGAAGTCCCAACCATTGGTGGGAATAAAGTTTGAAATACGACTAACACAGAACTTGTTAAAAGAGACAGCGTATTTACGATCGCCGTTAGTTTAACAGAGCTAGCTGACTCTTACGGCAACGTTTTTTCGGGAGGGGAAAAGAAAATGGGAAAAGCGAGCTTTTCCCATTCTTAGCGAGCCAGAACATTTCTATTATTATTATTCTTATGTTTCTTATTCTTTTTATTATGTTTCTTATTATTATTATGTTTCTTATTATTAATTTTTTTTATCGTTTTTGTTACTTCTAACCTGCCATCCGAAGATGAGGGGTTATTGCCAGCGTCTTTATATTAATTTTATTATGGCTGGCAGATACCACTATCCTTTAATTTTGGGGAAATAAACAACTCCATATAAAACAACGGGTTAAGAAAAACCCCCCTTATATTTCGGATCGGGGTGTTACTCTTTGCCACGGCAGTGGGTCAGAAGGTAACGCTATCGCGCACGGCTCTTCTCACGGGGAATACCGAGCTTCTGGCGTTTCTGCCATAGCGCCTTGCGAGAGATGCCAAGCTTGTGGGAAATTTCGGTTTCACTCATTTGGTCCTGATTCTCAAGCACGAAACTAACAAAGTAGTCTTCAAGCGAAACATTCTCCTTGTCGGTGTCATAAGACGGGAATTTTCGCTTTTGTGTTGGTTCTATCGCAAGAAGGTCTGGGCCGATCGTTTTTCCATCACAAAGAATGACGGCGCGTTCAATAGCGTTCTCCAACTCGCGTATGTTGCCTGGCCAGCTGTAGCAGTGGATGCATTTCAATGCTGGCTGGTTGAATTTGAGACGAGACTTGGCGTGTCTTTTTGAATGAGTCGCAAGAAAATGCTCAGCAAGAATTGTGATGTCGTCACCTCGCTCGCGAAGAGGGGGTAGCGCTAACCTCACCACATTTAAGCGGTAGTAAAGGTCGTCCCGAAAATCACCTTCGTTGACCAGGGCTTTTAGATTTCTGTGGGTTGACGCCACAAGGCGTACTGAAACCCTTCGTGTTTCTATGGAGCCGACACTCCTTATTTCGCCTTCCTGTAGCACCCGAAGTAGCCGGGCTTGTGCACTCAGAGGTAGCTCGCCAATCTCGTCAAGGAACAAGGTGCTGCCATCAGCTGCCTCAACAAGACCAACCCGAATAGCAGTTGCGCCAGAAAAAGCGCCTTTTTCGTGGCCGAACAACTCCGACTCGATGAGCGATTCCGGTATGGCGGCGCAGTTGAGCGATATCATCTGGCGATCAGCACGGTTGCTCAGTTGGTGGATTTTTCTGGCGACCAGTTCCTTGCCCGTTCCGGATTCCCCCTCGATCAGAATATTTGTGCGGGTTGGAGCAACTTTGTTTAGTTGGTTTGTGAGTGATTTAATTGAACTGCACTTACCTAACATCTCGGGCTGATCAACTCTGACTTGCGGAATGAGTGCCTCGAGGGTCTTTTTTAATTCATCCAGGTTAAAGGGCTTCGGGAGGTAGTCGGCCGCTCCGCGTTTCATCACATCAACAGCCGCGCGAAGACTGGGCCTAGACGAAGTGACAATAACGGGTATGCCGTCAGCAAGCTTGATGAGACCGGTGTTGGTTTCACCATCCGAGACAATAGCGCTGAAAGTCATCAAATCATTTTTGATAGCATCCTTTACCGATCCGGCTTCGGAAACTTTGTAGTGATGTTTTTCGAGGAAGTTCTTTAGTGACGCGCGAAAGATCGTGTCGTTGTCTACGATAAGAATGTTCTGCTTGATCATTCCTGAAGGAATATCCAATAAAGCCAATCCGAGAAGAAATTTATCACGTTTGCCATCCCCCCATGAAATCAATCATTTAAGATAGGCGTTTGGTGCGCAGATGTCATGAACATTTGGAATAGTGGTGGGATTCCAGCAGGAAGCGGCCTTCTTTAGCAGTTCTTTGGTGTTTAAAGCGTTTTCGTGTGTATTTTGCCCAAGGTCTGCTAGGGCACTGCGGATAGTGCTTGCAGCATCGCTAGTATCCACGGGCTTTGCGTGGGCTTGCTTGCTTAGTTTGTTTCCCGACTTATCCACCAGTACTGGTATATGTAGATACTGTGGAGGTGAAACGTTTAACCGCTCGTAAATCGCGAGTTGTCGTGGTGTCGACTCAAGAAGGTCATTCCCTCGGACAATATGGGTGACTGAATAGTGGAGGTCATCAATCACGACCGCCAGTTGGTATGCGTGTAGTCCATCCTTGCGCTTGATAATGAAGTCGCCAACGTCCGTTTCAAGATTCCAAGTGTGTAGTCCAAGGCTTCGGTCATCGATTGATACGCTTTGCTTCGGTACTTGGACTCGAACTGCGTATGGTTCACCAGGCTCTGGATACCGCTTGAGACGGCAGGTGCCAGAATAAACTTTCGCTACCGATTTCCTAGAACAGGTGCATGGAAAGGTAAATGGTTGAAGGGATTCAATGGCATCGTCGTACGAATTCAGTCTGGCGCTCTGGTAAATAACCTTAAGATCCCACTGCAAACCAAGCGCAAGGAGCTGTCTGAGGATTTTCTGGGGTGCGTCTATGGATTCTCGAGGGGGGTCAAGATCGTCAATTTTTAGTAGCCATTTCCCACCTGCATGCCGGGCATCAAGAAAACTCGCTAGGGCAGCAACCAACGAGCCATAGTGCAGTGGGCCCGTTGGAGAGGGGGCGAACCGCCCGACGTAAGTCATCTTAGAAAAAGGTGTTTAGCGTCATAGGGTGGTCACGATTTTACCCGCGGATTTGACGTTCCTTTATTTCATCAAGCGTCTTGCAATCAATACACTGGGTCGCGGTTGGGCGAGCTTCTAGACGTCGCACGCCGATCTCAATACCGCAGGACTCGCAGTACCCATAATCATTCTGATCGATCAATTCTATTGTTTTGTCGATCTTTCGGATTAATTTTCGCTCTCTGTCGCGAGTTTTTAGTTCGAGGCTGAACTCTTCTTCCTGGCTTGCTCTGTCGGCTGGG
>JABIVN010000160.1 GCA_018667205.1 Gammaproteobacteria bacterium
CTGCAGCTTCTGGCCTACAAACTGTCCCGCCACAATATTGCGCAGCCGGCGATGCTCGCCGCTGTTGCCGTATTCAAGAATACTGGGTCCAAATACGTGCCTTGATCCAAAATCATATGGCCCATCTGGTTTGTACACCGCCCGGTCATAGCTCTCGTTGTCCTGGAAGGCTCCGTCCACATCCCAGTATCGCGAAATAATCCATCTGTTGTGAAAGCGGTCGTGATAAATCGGGTGGTGATCGCGAAGTTGTTGGTAGATAGGAAATGGGTCTTTCTGGAACTCTGGTGTATCGAATACTCTGGGATCGATTTCTGTGCCAGGCGTTTTTTTTGCTTCAGACATACAACCTTCCAATTTATTTTTTTGAGAATGTAACAGGTAGTTTCCAGCAGGTGTGCATCTCACCTACTGTCAGGGCTGACAACTTCGGCGATGTGCCTTTTGCCAGTCGGATATTGTCCAGATGCGAAACCAGCACCTGAGATGCGCTAACTGCTGTGTCCCGGGTGAGCGCATAGCGGGACCTAGGTCTGTCCTCCGGGATAGCTGGATGTATAGAGGGCTTGCCCAGGCCAAAGGCAATGCCAGCTGCCAACCCATCAGCCCGGTACTGACCACGTGATTCTCGTTGGCACATATCTTTCCGGTCGACGATGAATTTGTTGGGGTCATTGAATATTTTAGGGTCTCTATTCGCTGCGGCAGCTGAACAGACAAGTTGCGCTCCTTCAGGGATCAGACGCCCGAAGCGCTCAACCTCATGGCGCGCGTATCGATGCGCATAGATAACGGGCGTCGAGTGACGCAGTGTTTCAAGGTAGGCCAGTTTCATTAAGCGTCGATCGCTTATCGCCTGTTGGTGCTCTTCAGGATGCGTTAACAGCAGGAACCAGAGGTTAGCCAGTGTGCCGTGCAGTGTTTCGTGATCTCGTTCCAGTAGGGTGACAACGATGTCGTCGATAGTGGTGGGTTCGTCACTTGGTGCCAATTGAATCATCACGGAGATAAGGTCTTCGCCGGGTTGTTTTTTTCTCGTTGCAACGAGGGGCTCAAGGTAATGGGTCAGCTCATCGAGGGCTTTCCTGCCATCTTCCCGCAGGGCAGGATTCCATGATGTACCACGTTGCATTCGCCAGAAAAGCGAAGTGAACTGTCCGGCATCGGCGCTCGGTATGTCCAAAGACGTTATTAGCAGGTTCATGGCAAAGCGCGCGGCAAACTCTGTGGCCAGATTCCCATGACCTTTTTGCGCCAGGCTAACGGCGATCGTCGTTGCGATTTCGTCAGCCCGTGCATCAGTGAACTTTTCTTCAGCTTCCAGTAACGGCAATTCCTCGTTTAAGTTGCGGCCCGGATTTTCAAGCCCATAAACCCAGGTCTTTGGCCGCGTTTCGAAATTTGCTTCATCGCTGAAAATTGAAGTGACATCATTGTATTCAGTGATCCAGTAGCTGTTGGATAGCCAGTCCCTGTAGCAGGGATAATGTTCGCGCAGCACTGCGACGGTAGGATAGGGGTCCTGCCGATAGTTTTCTGAAATTAGTTGTCCTGGTTTGATTTTCTCGGTGCTTTCGCCGACGCGTTCCCGCTGGTATATCTCGTAGGTACGATACTTGGGCGAACCGGCGGACCTCTGGGGGTGCTTTCTGATGATAACGCCATTTTTGCCGATGACCTGATCGTCTTTTATTACTGAAGCCATTACTTGTTCCTTGCCACTTTTCTCACCTCTTATTTGGGTACGCATACCCTTTAAGACAGGTCGTATTCGAGCCATAACTCACGAACTGAAACGATTCCCATGGGTGCGGGGCTCTTACCATCAATATCTTTGGGCATTTTATTTTCATTGATACGGGGGTTTTTCATTCTGCTTAGAAGAATCTTTGACCCAACTACAGCTTCCTGGTGCGATATCCATGCGCCGGGGCACAGATGCGGTCCGACGCCAAACGCCATGTGACTGCAACGCCCTTCTTTTCGGTAACCGGACCGAAGTAGCTTGCCGTAGTAAAGATCATCTCTGAATATGTTGAATGACTCTGGTTCCTTAAAGATTCGTTCATCATGATTAGCGGCGAAGTCAACCATCTGCATTAGTGATCCTGCTGGTACTTTTACCCCATGCATTTCAATATCGAATGTGTTGTGTCGGGGCTGCCCGCCAATCGAAGACGAATGCCTGAGCGTTTCGTGAAATGCCTTGTCCCAGTTTTCCCCGTCGTCAATGACCGCATCAAACTGGTCCGGGTGTCTTAGCAACAGGGCCCACATATTCATGATGGCACCCCGTGTGGTCTCGCCACCTGCACCAACAATCAAGGCGATGTTGGAGGTGATTTCCTCAGTGGAAAGAAAGTCACCATCGACCTTTGTCTCGCACAATTTGGTGATGATGTCCTTAGCCCCGGGTTTGCCGTCCTGGTCGAGTAAATAGGTTGGCTCTTTTCTTCTTTCTTCAACGATTCCTGCGACATAGTCCTCGAGGTCCTGTCTGGCTTCAACCCCTTGCTTATGAGTGGCCGAGCCGCCCAGTCCTGACATCATCGAGTTGTACCAGTAGTAGAACTGAGACTGTGCTTCTTTTGGAAAGCCCAGTACTTCGCAAACCACTCGAATGGGGAACTCATTGGCGAACATGTTTGAGAGCTCTAGCTGCCGGGTGTTGCCATTGTCCGAACAGAACGCAGAGCCATCATTAGCCACAGCGTCCCATGCGTCGATCATTTCGTTCGCCAACGTCTCTATGGCCGGGATACGCGCCTGTAGTGATTGACCCACAAGGTGCTGGCCGTATAAGTTGCGCCGGCGCCGGTGTTCAACCCCGGATAGCTCAAGTTGTGTATTACCTAAAACACCGCTGGATGATCCCTTGGGAATGGTATTGAACCCCTCGTCGTCGAAGTAGCAATCGGTGATGTCGTCGTATCGTGTCACCCAATAGCAGTTGTGAAGACTGTCATGGAACACCGGGTAGTGATCACGAAGAATGCGGTAGTAGGGGTAGGGGTTCCTGAAGAATTCAGGTGAATCAAGTATGCGTGGGTCCAGCAATGGTGTGCCGTCTTTTGCATGCCCCATATCCACAGCTTCTCCTTCTGGCATTAGGGGGAATTCTCTGACAGACGCGAAATCCGCATCGGTTGATGAGGCAAGGTCTTCGATGAAATTTTCTACACTACTCATTTTGCATTCTCCTTTCCGAAGTTCCTAAAGCCGGTGTATTGCCTTTTAGGCCAGAGGAAATCTATCTTTGTTCTATGGATAAGCCACTTACCGAAAATCTTTTTATAGACGTCATCATAGATGCCATAGAGCAGTAAGGGGTTGTCGACGCCTTCCTGGGTATTTAGGTCATGAAGATACCAGCGACCACTCGCCGTTGTTGAGTCGATCAAAGTAACCAGGGGGTTGGTTACAGCGTGTAACACACCAAAGGGTGGTCCTTCCCTTGCCGCATAGCGGGCGAAGTTGGCTCTGATGGCCTCCTTTCCTACCCAATTGCCACCGTAATCGGGCCCGAATTCGCAGACCGCGTCCTCACAGAAAAGGTCCGCCAGATCATCAACCATCTTTCCATCGAAATAATGGCTATACTTAATCCTGATTTCCTTGATAGTTTCTTTTTCTAAAAGCTCTTCAAGTGTCATTTCAATACCTGTAAAGGGTTGTTCAGGCCTTTGGATGGTGGTCTTTTACCCGTTGGTTTTCGAACTTGTAGTCAAGTACAATAATCTCAATTAGACTACTCTCTCGGCACCGTCTGTGCAAACCGGTTTGCACAGGTTAACGAGGTCGATGCCTACCCTTAATTTTGACGAGGATGATCGCCTTCATGACCTTTGTAATAGCGAACGCCTGTATTGATGTAATGGACCAATCCTGTATTGAAGTCTGCCCGGTTGATTGTATTTTGGTCGAGCAGGGAGACAGGATGTGTTACATAGAGCCCAACGATTGTATAGATTGTGGGGTCTGTGAGGGTGCGTGTCCTGTTGGCGCAATATTCGAAGAAGCGGCGGTGCCAAAAGCTTCTGTCGAGTTTACAGCAATCAACGCGCTTTGGTTTGAGGATAAACCTGCCGCCAGGGCAAGGGTAGATACTTTTATGGAAGGTAATACGTCAATTACCTAAAGCATTACCACCGGTCAGGGCGGTAGAACGATTTAGTAGAACGATTTAGTAGAGCGATTTAGTAGAACAATTTAGTAGAACAATTTAGTAGAACAATTTAGTAGAACTAAATAAGTATAACCACTAGACGGGGCGGTGTGATGAGCAAGGCCAAGGTATTAACGCCGCGACAGGAAAGCCGGCGGCATCGAATCCTGCTAGTCGCCAGGGAGATGGTTGCTGACCACGGTTATGATGGGATGGTGATGAGCGAGGTCGCTGAACGTTCCGGTGTTTCGCCAACCACGCTATACAATCTCTACAACACGAAAGATGAACTGCTGCTTGAAGCACTGCGTGAATTGATGGTGATAAGTTACCAACGGGTCGGCCTAGTATCGGACATCGGTCCTGGTTGGAAGTATTTGCTTAACGTCATGGAAGGTGCGGCAGCACTCAGGTCGGCTGAACCCGCTTACGCAGAAGCTATTACTGATGCATTGTTCCGGGCGGTTCAGGGCGATGCGTTGACCGAGTTGCTCTTGAACACTGTCCGCCAGGATTTTTTTCACTCGTTGACGAAAATGGCAGAAGAAGACCAGTTAAAGGAAGGGGTCGACACAGAGCATTTGGCAACAATACTCTTGGGGAATTATTGGTCGACATTTATGATGATTAACAAGGGCATGGAGGTAATATCAGGAATGCGGCTTAGTCTTTTAGTGAATATGTTATCGGTTTTGATTGCGTCCAGTCAGGGCGCGGCTAGGGAAGAAATGGAAACGATTCTGGAAAAGGTCAGGCAAGAGGTGGCGGCTAATGCCTGAGTCATATGAAGCGATCGTTCCTGGCAGCCTTGAAGAGATTAACTTTCTTGATGTCAAGTTGCAGAATTGCCCCTATCACGCTTACGAGATGCTTCGCGATGACGCGCCGGTCTGGATAGATCCGATCACAGGGTTCTACGTCATTACCCGGTTTGAAGATATACGTAAGCTTCTTCTTGACACAAAAAATTTCTCGAACGACATGCGTGGCGGCCAAGGTGGGAGCCGAGAACAGCTTGATTCCGCGCGCGCCGTGCGAATGAATACACTGTACGAAGAAAAAGGGTGGGTGCCCGGTGCGACACTCGCGGGAAGAGATGACCCGAATCATAAACAGATGCGGACAATGTTTAACGAAGCATTCAAACCCAAAAAGATAGAAGGGATGGATTCTTTTGTCAGGGATACGGCTTACAAGTTAATTGATGCTTTTGTGGACGATGGCCAATGTGATTGGATCAAGCAGTATGCCGTGCCTTTGCCGCTGATTGTTATTGGCCAGCAGATGGGCGTACCGGAAGCAGACATCTGGAAGATCAAGGCATGGACGGATGCCTGGGTACAGCGTCTTGGCATGATGCAGACAGAGGAAGAAGAACAATGGTCTGTAGAAATGGAGATCGAAGCACAACATTACTTCCAGCCGATATTTGAGCGCCTTCGAAAAGAACCGAACGACACCTTGTTGTCAGAGATGGTCAATCGTGTGATTCCCGAGTGGGACCGGCCATTGACCGATAATGAGCTGCATGCCGAGATGATGGCAGACACCTTTGTGGGTGGTTCGGAAACCACCACAAATGCCATCGGATATGGCCTAAAGCTGCTGATTGAGAATCCCGGCGTCTGGCAGAAGCTGCGA
>JABIVN010000161.1 GCA_018667205.1 Gammaproteobacteria bacterium
AAGGCCGTAGCAATACTGCATTTCGCCCTTTCATCATCGTCAGCAAGGGCAGTCATGCTCCCTAAGGCAGCAGAGACGGTTACCGCAGCGACAACACTAGTTAACTTGCAAAAATTCATAGTCGTATCCTTAAATTTTTCATGAAAACAATCGAAGATTGAGTTGCGGCACGTTAGCATTATTCGCCTATCAAATGTGCAACCGTTGTGACGAGTGTGAAAAAAAAGACCACTCTTCGGAGGAAAGGAACTACAACAGGGTTTTTCGAGCAAAAGTCTAAGTATCGAATTAGGCCGTTGCCTGCTTGTTGTATGGAAGAGTGTAGCCGTATGACTGCAGTGGCTGATATTGCTGTGTGCGTCTTCTCAAAAAAAGCTATCGCAGGCCTGGTTGCCAATCGAATTCTAAATCGATTGGATAGGAAGGCCTTGGTATGCGGGTCCATTCATGTCGTGAAAGGACTGGTGATGTTCTGCCGGGTGTATCAACCTCGATCATCCTTTCCGTGTCGAAATAGGCATTAAACACCGCGCGATAGTTTGATCGGCACTTCAATACTAAGGTGCGTATCGATGCGATTTCGATACCCATGCTTTCGATTAGTGCTGGGTCTGGCCAGACAATCGGTCTGCGGCTTGTGGCCAACACGATAATGCCGCCTAGGTCCAGCAAGCACATGGGACCCGCATTGACGAGCATGCCTTTGAGCGGTCCGGCTGTGATATTGAATTTGCCTGGGTGCAAATACTGAACGACAGCCTTTTCTGCGACAAACGTCGCATCGGCCCGCGCCCAAGTGTCGCCATGAAAAACCGCCGTGAAGGTTTTTCCTATGCCAATATCGGTTGCTAGCTCGACCAATGTCGGATCGAAAAAACTGCCGATGAATACGTCTTGCGCACCGGCTTGGTACAACGACTCCATTAGCCAAAGTGTGTTGCCGGGTCCGCCGGCACCGATGTTGTCGCCAAGGTCAGCTAACAGTATTGGTGGTGTTGAATGGTCGGTGCCAGATGTTACGGCGCTGGCAACCGCCTTATGAATGGGAACCAAATCCCACAGAAAACGCTCCTTCATTGCCCACGCCATTTCTGCCAGTTCTAAGCATAGTGTCTGAGCAGCCGCTGGGTTGTTCCGCGACGTCACAATGACATGTAAACCGTTGTCCGCCGTGTCGCTATATGCAAAGCCAGCAACAACGGAGACATTCAAGATTTCTTGGTTAATCTTGCTTTGACCGTAATCAATTAGATCGCCATAAGGACCATTGTCGGTGAGTAGACTCACGTTCGGTGGCACAATGGGTACGCGAATATTGCGCACGATAGGGTGCATGCCGGCGAGCATTTCTAACAGTATGTCTGCTGCCTCTTTGCCGCATTCAAACTGGTCGACGTGGGGATCTGTTCGGTAGGAGACAATGACGCTTGCGTTATCGACCATGCGTTGCGAGATATTGGCATGTAGATCAATGGTCGTGATGATTGGTATGCTTGCGCCAACCACATCTCTGACCGTTGCATAGAGCAGGCCGTCAGGGTCGCTCTGTTCAGTTGTGGTCATTGCTCCGTGGTTGAGGATGTAGATGCCATCGAGCGGCAGTTGGCTGGTTAACGTTACTTTTACTTTTTCGATTTCTTCACAAATAAAAGTATCGTCAGCGGGTCCGCCCGCGCCGCCAATGATCATTGAAATCGGCACGGCTTGCCAAGCACCAGCGGCATCCATCTGCGCGAAGAATCCTTGTCCTTCCTTCAGCAGTTTAGGTGAAAGGGACCGTGCATCGTCGATAATATTGCCGCCATAGGTCTTGTGAAAATTTTCTCTTGAGACCACCGTCGCATAGCGATTACTCTCGAGGAACATGCCTACAATTGCGATTCTCTGTTGTGTCATACCGGCTCGTGTTGTCGATTTACCGTCAGCGAAGCGGGGTGCTCAAATAACGTTTAGTCGGGGATAGGAATTATAACAGGGCTTTTCGAGCAAAAGTCTGAGTATCGAACCAGCGTTTCATTCAGGACGACTTTTACCCTGACGATTCAACAATCAGGGTTATCCATACCCTTGCAATCAAGCACCATTACAGCGTCTTGCCTCAACCGCACCTCGTCACTTGATAAAACCCTCGTCACCGCACGAACAAGCTCACAGGGCTTCTCAGCGGCCATCTGCGTGAGTATGTTCTTGCCCTCTCTCTCCCAAAGCTCTGCGAGGTCGTAGATGAACTGGTCAGCCAGGCTTTGCTTTGAACCTTTCGGTCTGCCAGCACCCGGTAAGCCCTCATGCCCAGGTAGAAACCTGCCTTGCACGTCTCTATCACTCATCCAATAATCTCCAGTTAATAATCGTTGTTTGCGTAAAAACGCTACTACCCTATGGTAAATTAATACAGTGCATAGCTATCGGTCTCGTTTCGAGTAAATCTGTTAGATCCTAGTTTAAATCGGTTCACCTGAAATTTCTGGCAGCCACATCTCACAGCAATGTCTATCCGCAGATTGATGCCCGACTATTGACTGACGCTGGTTTATCGATTTCTCATGCTCTCAAAACGTCCTTTTTTAACGTACCCAGCGGATCTCTTTTTCCGTTAAATTCAGCCAAGGTGCTTGGCGCTTCCATTCACTTTCCCAATCACCTTTAAAGAAAATTCCAAGGTGATGTGGATCAACGTGATTGGCCCTTACATTAATGTGTAGGCAATCAGCTACACACATGTATGTATAAATATTTGTCGCCTCAAGGTGATTGAGAATGGTTCCGAGCCAACGACTTAGAAAACGGGAGTTTCAACATCGATAATGCTGGGGTCGGGGGCCGAGACGTCGGACCGTCAAGTCCACCCGTAGCGACCAACTTCATGGCTTGCGCGAAGCGCAAACATGAAGGGCGGCAGCCAGTTCGCGAAGCGAAATGGCGAGAGCCGGTCTTCCGGCTCTACCCACTTAACGGGGGA
>JABIVN010000162.1 GCA_018667205.1 Gammaproteobacteria bacterium
ACCGGATTTCCCGGCCATCCGATACTCAATATCCTGACCGATATAAGCCCAAGCCGTGCCGTTTTCACCGTATCCCTGATTACCTCGGTGTACTACCTTTTCCATGGCCCCGATCACAACATCCCATACCGGATCAGGTATCAGCGCTATGCTGTCCAATTTTCGCACGGTGGACTGGTCGATCAGGTCACTCCCGGACTTCAGCATTCTGGGCGAAACCCACTCTCCGCGATTAGCGATCACGGTCACCGCCGTGGCAAGCTGAAGCGGAGTCACCAGCATATCACCCTGCCCGACGCCGATATTCACGGTGTCCCCGGGGTACCAGGCCAATCCCCTCGTCTCTTGCTTCCACTTTCTGGTGGGAAGCAGACCACTCCTTGCTTCTGGCAGGTCCAGAACTGTATTGACACCAAAACCGAAAAGAGCCAGGTAGTCATCGAGACGGTCTATACCCATCTTTACCGCAAGGTCGTAGAAGTATATGTTGCAAGATCGGTAGATAGCTTTCTCAAGATTGACGCTTCCATGCCCACCCGTGCCAGAGGCATGCCAATTCCAGTCCCTATACAAACGTTTGCTATTCGGCAGCCTGAACCATCCCGGGTCATCAATCGTGTAGTCAGCATTTGTCACACCGGTAACGAGACCAGCAAGCGCGATAATAGGCTTAAGCGTTGAGCCCGGTTCATACTGCCCCTGTAAAGCGCGATTAAAAAGCGGCACATCTTTGGAATCACGCAGCAACGCGTAGGGTTTGTGGCCGATGCCGGTGACAAAAAGATTGGGGTCGTACCCGGGCTTACTCACCAACGCGAGTATCCCGCCAGTTTTAGGCTCTATAGCAACAACCGTTCCACGCCGGTCTCCAAGCGCCTCACTTGCAACGGCCTGCAGTGAGCTGTCGAGATGCAAAATCAGGTCTTTTCCTCTCGAAGGCAGGTTCGATTCAAGAACCTTCATCACTTTACCTCGGGCGTCGATCTCTACCTGCTGGTATCCGACGCGCCCAAGCAAGTCTTGTTCGTAGAACTTTTCTACTCCAATCTTGCCCAAGTAGTCGGTGCCCGAATAAGCAACCGAATCAAGGCGCTTGGCATCTGATTCATTGATACGCCTTACTGAGCCCACAGCATGAACCATCAATTCGCCGCGAGGATAATGGCGAACAAGTTTCGCTTCTACGCCCACCCCGGGTAACAAGTGTCTATCGACACTGAATTGCGCTATTTCCTGAGTGGTAAGTTTGAATAGCAAAGGCACAGAATCAAAGGGTGGCTTTCGATCCTTAACCCTGCTTTTAAAACCTAGAATATCTTCTTCTGTCAAACTTAAAATCGAGCCAAGATGCGCCAGCGTTTGATCAAGGTCTGCTACCCGTTCCGGCGCAATCGTAAGGTTAAATGACGGTATATTATCTGCCAATAATTCACCATTACGATCATAAATAAGTCCCCTGACCGGTGCCAGAGGCTGAATTTGTATGCGATTTTTGTCTGACAACGTGGCGTAGATATCGTGCTGGAGGATCTGCAAATAGAAAAACCGCGCAACCAGAAGCAGCATCAGAATGACTAGCACACCGAAACAAACAACAATCCGTGAAAAGAAGATTCTGCCTTCCCACGTATGATCTTTTAGTGCAAGAGGTTCAACCATAACCAATCATCTGTGATATGGGTGCTTGGCGTTAAGCATGAGCGCTCGATAAATCTGCTCTGCAAGCAGTACTCTAACCAGAAAGTGTGGGAAGGTTAGATTCGACAGCGACCAAATTTCATCGGCCCTGTTAAGAATAACATCCGCCAGGCCATCAGGGCCCCCAATCACAAACTGGAAATGATTAGTTTGCTGGCTCCACGCTTCCACTTTGCCCGCGAGTTGTGCCGTACTCCAAATCTTGCCACGGCTGTCCATGGCAATCACTCGGGCGCCGGCACTAAGGTGGCTACCAATGAGCTTAGCCTCATCTTCCTGGTGAATAGTAACCGATTGTTTTTTCTTCCTATCGGACGTCTTGATTTCCAGAATATCAAAACGACAATCGCGTTTAAGCCGCGAACTATACTGTTCTATACCCTGCACCACCCAAGGAGGTGGCCGCGTACCAACGGCGACTAAATCGATTTTTAACAACGTAAAACCCGGGGTCGATATAGCACTGCGCTAGTCAACCGATTTGCCTTCCTTATTCGGCCCCATACTCCACAATCGCTCGAGATCGTAGAACTCCCTAACGGCCGGTTGCATGACGTGGACGATCACATCTGTCAGGTCAAGCAAAACCCATTCGCCGGTATCTTGGCCTTCCACGCCTACAACGTTAGCACCCTGCGCTTTCGCTTTCACGATCACATTATTGATAAGCGACTTTACCTGCCTGCCGGTTCCACCACTGGCGACTACCATGTAATCAGCAATGTCTGTCTGGTTCCTGACATCCATGGTGACAATCTCGTGGCCCTTGATGTCTTCAAGGGCCTCTATAACCAGATCCTTTAGTGCTTCGCTATTCATTGGTGCTCTATTCATTGGTGCTCCATTCGTTTGCCGGCCACCTTATTTTTTGTAGATGCACCGGCATATAAGTTGTGTTGCCTTATATACTTCGTGACGAGCGGATTTACATCCCCTTCAATCGAACTGCCCTCGGCTATTCTGTGCCTCAGCCCACTCGCGGAGACATCTATCTGATCGACTGACAGAAAACAGACTTTACCGGAGGGGCTGTTCATCAGCTCCTCCGGATCCTCGACTTGCCTGCGCTTACACCACTCGCGTAAAACCTCCGGCGCTCTTTGATCCGCCCCCGGGCGCTCAAGTATCACCAAATGAGCCAAGTCGGTTAATACCTCCCACCGATCCCAGCTAGGCAACGTCAGCCAAGAGTCTCGTCCCATCAGGAACAGCAATGACCCTGACTCACCTAACCTCTCACGATAGCCAAGCAGCGTGTCAACGGTATAAGAGATTCCTTCTCGCCTGAGCTCGCAATCGTCAACAAAAATTCGATCCTGGTCACGGACCGCCAACTCAAGCATCTTTAGCCTGGCATCAGGTGATGCTGCCGGCCGCGGGCGATGAGCCGGAACCTGACAAGGCACCAAATAAACATCCATATCACCCAGCAATCGGGCGACACCGCAGACGGACTCGATGTGTCCCCTGTGGACAGGATCAAAAGTACCCCCAAAGACGAGAGCGTTATCCATGCCTAAATTTCAAACCCAGGTTCATTGGCGAATTTGGCCATCACCAAAAACGACATACTTTTGAGAAGTCAGCCCTTCAAGCCCTACAGGTCCTCGCGCATGGAGCTTATCGGTAGATATTCCCACTTCTGCACCGAGGCCGTACTCAAAACCATCAGAAAAGCGTGTCGATGCATTCACCATCACCGAACTGGAATCTACTTCCCTGAGGAACTGCCGTGCGGTCGTATAGTTTTCAGTCACAATAGCGTCAGTGTGCTTGGATCCATAGTGATTGATATGCATCACTGCGTCTTCAACGCTATCCATTGTGCGAATAGATAAAATAGGCGCGAGGTATTCTTCACGCCAGTCAGAATCCTTGGCAGAACTAATTTGCGCTTTTGAACCTATAATGCTGATTGTTTTGTCACAACCGCGCAGTTCAACGCCATGCTCCTGGTAGCCCGCTGCTAGTCTGGGCAGAATATCTGCGGCCACATCAGCGGAGACTAGAAGCGTTTCCATCGCATTGCAGACAGCATACCTATGGGTCTTGGCATTGATCGCTATGGCATAGGCTTTTTCCAGGTCCGCATCTTTATCGATGTAAACATGACAAATACCATCCAAATGCTTGATCACTGGTATCGTCGCCTCGCTGGTAATTCGCCCGACCAAACTATTACCACCTCGAGGAACAATGACATCGACAAACTCATTCATCGTGATGAGTTCACCTACGTATTTTCGATCAGTATCTTTAACAACTTGCACAACCGCCGCAGGCAGGCCAACGCTTTCCAGTCCAAGCTCAATACACCCTGCAAGACCAAGGTTCGAATGGATGGACTCTGAGCCCCCTCGCAAAATAGCGGCATTGCCAGATTTTAGGCACAAACTCGCCGCATCAATCGTCACATTCGGTCGCGATTCAAAAATAATCCCTATCACACCAAGAGGCGTTCGCATCTTGCCGATTTGAAGGCCGCTGGGTTGGTAAGACATCTCCGTGATTTCACCAACCGGGTCCTTCAACGCCGCAACCTGCCTGAGACCTTCAACCATCGTTTCAAAACGTTCGGCCGTAAAAGTCAGACGATCCAACATTGGGTCACTAAGGCCATTCTTTCGACCTGATTCAAGGTCCTGCTCATTGGCAAACATAAGCGCGCTGCGCTTGGCCAGTATAGCTTCACCAATCGCCAATAATGCCTCGTTTTTTGTTTCTGTAGATGCACGACAAATCTGCACAGCTGCTTTCCGCGCCTCTGCACCTAAAGTGCGCATGTAGTCTGACTGACCCATCACTTAGACTGCTCATAAAAACCCGGATTATACCCTGCTTCTACCACGATAGTGTCACGCACTTTTTTTGGCCCGCACCCGAAGGACAGGCAAAGCGATTAACTGGCAAAGGCTTTCGGCATCAAGGTCGCTGCATGAGCACCAATCATGCTTGTCCGGAAGAAATTGCGGGCATTAATACCCGGTCGGTAATCAGATCACCCTGAGCCAGGGAGCACTCAAACATTGACTGCTAGTGATTTATTTTACGAAGACTTGTTTAAGAACCTGTCTTTAAGAACCTGTCTTTAAGAACCTGTCTTTAAGAACCAGTCTTTAAGAACCAGGGTTTACAGGTTTACTGGGTTTTTTCATTCGTTCGACCAGCTTATCGAGTTCACCAAGGCGCACTAGTGGATCTTTCATTTCAAGCATTCGCTGCTTGAAATGGTTAGGGCAAGGTAAAAGTTCTGTAAGCCTGGCCCCGACTTCAACCGCTTGACCCAGGTCACAATCTAACCCCAGTCTTTGCACTGCCTCATGAACCATCAACGACTCGAGCAGTTCAGAAAGGTGTTGCCTTTCTTCCGGAACGACAACGTCCTTTTCTGTAGCCAGAAACTCAACATTCGCCATCATCAGCCTATCGGGCTGCTCGTATTGGTCACGAATAACGAACTTTCGATCACCTTTAACAACGATACTCAGCATCCCGTTTGAAGACTGGTCGAAATCAACGATAGAACAATAAGTGCCACAGTGGGATATTTCCGGTAGCTGCTGATCCGGGCTAGCCAGGATTCGGTCACCATCAGTAATCATGACAATGCCAAAACCAGCCTGTTCCCGAAGGCACGTCTTAACCATATCAAGGTAGCGAGCTTCGAAGATTTGCAAAGACAATTTACCGCCTGGAAACAGCACCAGCGGCAAGGGAAATAGAGGAACGTCTTTCATAGCCTTATTCTACCTGATTAGCACTTCATCAATAGTCTCTTTAAACTGCCTGCCTGAAATAACCTCACAGGTTTCGCATTGGACCCATTACACGCTCTCGCGCTAGCGCTGATACAAGGGATAACCGAGTTTTTGCCTATATCAAGCTCCGCTCACTTGATCCTTCCGAGTAAATTGCTAGGTTGGCCGGACCAGGGTCTTGCTTTTGATACAGCGGTTCATCTTGGATCACTGACCGCCGTGATCGTCTATTTTCGTCACGAACTCAGCCGGTTGACCGCCGCTGTGATTTTACATATTCAGACTCGTCAGCCCAGTGCTGATAGTCATTTTGCGTTAAACCTTATGCTTGCGAGCCTACCGATTATTCCTATTGGCTATTTCACAAGGTTTATAGTCGAGACCGAACTTAGGGGGGTAGAGGTCATCGCTTTTACCACCATCGTTTTTGGTATCGCCTTGTGGGTAGCGGATTCTATGAGGGGTGACACAGCAAAACCCTTAACCCCTGCTCGATCAATTGCCATTGGCTTGGCGCAGTGCCTTGCCCTGATCCCTGGCACTTCACGCAGTGGAGTCACTATCACGATGGCATTATTATTGGGGCAATCCCGTGAGCATGCTGCAAGAATCTCCTTCCTGATCGCCATCCCTGCTATCTCCGGCGCCGCGGTGATAAAGCTCTGGGACCTTCTGCACACATCAATCACTCCGGACTGGTTCGTGCTTGGTATCGCCACTGGGGTAGCAGGGCTATCTGCTTACTTTTGTATCGTAATTTTGCTGAACATCGTCAACAAAATTGGCTACCTGCCATTTGTTATCTACAGGATTGGTCTGGGCAGCCTACTACTCTGGATGATCTACTAGGCATCCCTTGCTTATGGATCGAGAGAGCGAGATATGGGCCGCGAGAATACGCCTCGAGAAACGTGCCTAAAATGCCTAGTGGTGATTTTTATCAGCAAGGATTTCCCTCAGACCGCCTCAAAAAACTGATGCGCCGTCGCAACCTTGCTACCTTACTACCTTACTACCTTACTACCTTGCTACCTTGCTACCTTGCTACCTTGCTACCTGTAAACGAAAACAACTAGAAACTAAAACGCTAGAACGGAATGTCATCGTCGAAGTCATCAGACGGTGGTGGCCCGAAGTCATCTGCAGGGGACGCACTTCCGCCGGCGCCCTGGTTAGCCGCTGGGCCTCCGAAAGAAGACCCTCCCGCGGGCGGTCCGCCCCCAGAAGGACCACCACCGCCCATTTCGCCGCGGCTGTCCAGCATCTGCATCTCGCTGGCAACAACCTCAGTTGTGTAATGTTTTTGGCCGTCCTTCTCCCAGTCTCGGGTTCGAAGCTCGCCTTCAATGTAAACTTTCGACCCTCGCTTCAGATACTCACCCGCGATTTCCGCCAACTTGTTAAAGAAGACGATACGATGCCATTCGGTGCGCTCCTTCTGCTCGCCGGAATCCTTGTCTTTCCATCCCTTTGATGTGGCAATAGATACATTGGTGACTGCCCCGCCACTCGGCATGTAGCGCGTCTCTGGATCCCTTCCTAGATTACCAACCAGGATTACCTTGTTTATTCCGCGAGCCATCTTATTCTCCTATTCCTCTCAGGTTGTCGCCAACCATCTGTAGTTTCATTTTCCAGCAATCAATAATAACTCTTCTACAACACTTTGGCACAATTCTGGAACAGATAAGTCGATTCCATCTACAAAAAAAAGTCAGTCGTGCAGAGAAATAGTGCGCATAAATTGACGAACTTTTTTGCTTGATGTCTCGCAAACTTATAACATCACTGCCCGGCCTGATACAGGCCGGCTTTCAGACTGAGTGTCAACGTTCATCCTAACTACCGTCCGCTCCTCCTTTGAGTGGATCACCGGATAAAGCGTCCCACTGATAGAAGGATTCACTTAAATCGCACGTCGATTTCATCGATCACCCAAGCCGAGGTTAGCTCTTTGATCACCTTACAAGGTACCCCCTCCTAATGGATAAAATATCAATCCATGGTGCCAAGACACACAACCTAAAAAATATCAGTCTGGATATACCGAGAGACAAACTGGTTATTGTCACTGGTCTATCCGGTTCCGGTAAGTCCTCCCTCGCTTTCGATACCCTGTATGCCGAGGGGCAAAGGCGATATGTCGAGTCTTTATCGGCGTATGCCAGGCAATTTCTATCACTGATGGAAAAACCTGATATCGAGCACATAGAGGGGTTGTCGCCGGCTATCTCGATTGAGCAAAAGTCAACGAGTCACAACCCACGCTCAACGGTGGGTACCATCACAGAAATCTACGATTATCTTAGGTTGCTGTTTGCCAGGGTGGGTGAACCGCACTGCCCGACGCATGGGGTGAAATTACAATCCCAGTCAATCAGTCAGATGGTTGATCAAGTCATGGATTTGCCAGAAGACACTAGGGTCAATCTGCTTGCACCGGTCATTCGGGAGCGCAAGGGCGAGCACGTGCACCTGTTTAAACAACTCGCGTCGCAGGGCTTCGTAAGGGCTCGTATCGATGGCATTATTACAGATCTGGATGCCACCCCTGATCTCGACAAGAACAAAAAGCACACAATCGAGGTTGTCGTCGACAGGTTCCGAATTCGGCCGGACCTGAAGACTCGACTCGCTGATTCCTTCGAAACAGCAGTGCGGGTTGCAGATGGTATCGCCGCGATTAGTTTTACAGACGACACGAAGGAAGACCTGTTGTTCTCGTCCCGGTTTGCTTGTCCTCAGTGTGGGCATTCGATTCAGGAACTCGAACCTCGATTCTTTTCCTTTAACAATCCAGCCGGTGCCTGTCAGGGTTGTGATGGGCTGGGCTTGCGCGAATATTTTGATCCAGACTCAGTGGTACAGGACCGGGACCGGTCCCTGGCAGAGGGCGCGATCCACGGTTGGGACAGGCGGAATATTTACTACTTCCAAATGCTTGGCTCGATTTCAGAACACTATGGGTTCAGCCTTGCGACGCCATTTGCGGAGCTTTCAAACAGGCACCAGGAGATCATACTCCGCGGTAGTGGCAGCGAAGAGATAGAGTTTCGTTACGTCAACGATCGAGGAGACGAATATACCCGAGGCCATGCGTTCGAAGGGATCATTCCCAACATGGAGCGCCGCTATCGTGAAACTGATTCACAGATGGTCAAGGAAAGCCTTGCCAAGTTTCTTGGTACCCAAAGCTGCCCGGAATGCCAGGGCGCGCGGTTGAATGCAGATGCCCGCTCTGTAACGATCAACAAGAAGTCGCTCACCGATATTACGGCTCAATCAGTTAGAGACGCTTTTGATTACCTATCTCATCTGGCGCTAACAGGCCAGCGAGCACAGATTGCAGAAAGGATTTTGAAGGAAGTTCAAGCAAGGCTCGGGTTCCTGATTGATGTTGGTCTCGACTACCTGACATTGTCGCGTAGCGCAGATACGCTTTCAGGTGGCGAAGCACAAAGAATCCGGCTTGCAAGCCAGATCGGTGCGGGACTCGTGGGCGTC
>JABIVN010000163.1 GCA_018667205.1 Gammaproteobacteria bacterium
ATCACCAATGTAAAGGCTCTCGACTGGGGGCAGAGGGCTGTCTTCCAAGGCGTTACCGTTCACTGCCTGCCAGCACAACATTGGAGCAAACGAAGCTTCAATGATGATCGTCGAGCGCTGTGGTCTTCTTGGGCGGTGACCAGCAAAGAGCGACGGTTTTACTTTGCCGGAGATACAGGCTATTTTCCGGAATTCAAAACCATAGGTCGCCACCTTGGGCCATTTGACTTAGTCGCCTTACCCATCGGCGCTTATGCACCCCGGGCAATGATGGCAGAATCACATATGAATCCAGAGGAGGCACTACAAGCCGCCATCGATCTCAAAGCCAAGCATGCGCTGGGCATCCATTTTGGTACCTTCGACTTGTCTGATGAACCGCTGGCCGAACCGCCGGAACGGTTCAAAAGCGCCGCAGTAAACGCGCAGTTTGAGGTGAACGATACATGGGTTTTTGACATTGGAGAGACCCGTGCATTTTGAGTGCCCTTACCTTGAGATCGACACGACCCAGGCGCCGACTTCGCTCACACAAAACTGCTTATGCCGGCTTATTACATGATCTGAACTTGGCCCCGAAACCATGACTGTCCAAACCGTAGAATATGACTTTTCCTCTCTGCTTAAAATTCACTACGAGCAGCGTTTTGTGAGCGCGGCCCAGGCTTTTGCGGAATCATTATGTACCCTTGCAGGGGCAAATGAAGAGGAACGTTTTAGCGTGTCGCTGGTCGTCGAGGAATGCTTGGCATTTGTCATCAACAAATATACCGACCGCTGCAATGATGCCCACATTCAACTGCTCTGTGGCCTGACCCGCGAAGGGGCCATACGCCTGGAAATAGACGACATGGGACCGCCCATACACGAATCATTGCTACCCGACTTTGATGTCAACGATGAATCAACCGAAGCGGGACTATGGTTTAAGCTGGTAAAAGAGCTTTCGACTCATTTTGAATTCATCAACAACTTGGGCCAAGGCTGGGCTATTCAAGTTGAGATCGACCTTAAAGCGCCTTTAGTCAGTGTTTTGGAGCCCGAGGATTCGCCCAAATCTTCACGCCATACCCAACAAGCGGTTGACTTTACGATGCGCACCGCGCAAACAAAAGATATTCCAGCCATCATTGATCTCACGTTTCAGACTTACCGCTACTCCTATCAACACCCCGATTTTTATGATGCAGAAAAATTAACCTATTTTTTACAGGAAAAATTATACGATCTGAACGTCATTGAAGACGCTGGAAAAATCATAGGCGTCGGCGGCATGAAGTACTCTAATCAACAGCGAATCTTTGCTGAAGCAGGTGCCGCGATGATTTCACCCGACTATCGGGGTACCGGCGCGTTTCAATTGCTGGGACAGTTTTTTGACGATTACCTGTCACGCAACCCGTATGGCAGCGATTTTTTTTATGCGACCGCCGTGACCAGTCACACACGTTCACAAGGGTCAGATGACGATGTCATGCCTTTTTATCCGCTAAACCTATTTGTCAACAAGAACCCTCGTCCTAACTTCATTGGCATCGCACATGAAGCAGAAGGACGAGAAAGCGGCTTAGATGTGTTCAGACCTAATGGCCCCTTACGAGTCGACCAGTTGTTTGTGCCTGCGCAGCACCATGCTGAGATCACCCGTCAGTTGCTGGAAAACATGGGCGCGCCTATTGTTGTCTCTACAGCGCAATGCCGCAGCGTGAACGGTGAAACTCTGGTAGGTGTTGAACGCAAAGCATATCCTAAGTTTTCATCCGTTATTATCGAGCGACTCGGTACGGACTGGTTTACAACATTGAGCCGAACTATTTTTAGCGAAATTTCGGCCGGCATGGAAAGCGTACGCGTTTTGATACCCGCGACCCAAGCATTGCCGGAGGGGCTCGAACAGGCTTTGAGAGACCTGAATCTGTTCTATTGCGGGCTTGCCCTGCGTTCGCTGGACGTCATTTGCTTATGTTACTGCATCACAACAAAACCGGTAAACTTCGATAAAATTCAGCTACGCGCGCCAGTCAGTCAAGCCTTACTGGCGCACATTAAAACCCAATATCATACCGCACAGGGACTCAGTCCTCGCAGTGAGACTCTCTAGCCCGGCCTAGCCAAACAACGGGAATGAGAACTGAAAAGAAACCGAAAAAAAACGCTTTAACGACAGGGGCGCTAACATCGTGCAGAAGGACATAGACAACTGCAAAGCACGCGGGGATGCCACGCAGAATGCCACGCGGCCTTAGACTTTCGCTCTAACAGCCCTGTTATAGAGGCTATCCTCAAACAATCAAACTGAGAAGGTGGACATCTTGATTGATAGCCAAGGGATACCCGGTCAATGGCCCGTCTACGGAGCGAGAACACTAAAACAAATCGACCAAAGATTGCTACACTCTAGCGCTTCCATCTAGAACGAGAGATTCGACATTGTTTAAGGCCATTATTGCCATCTGTGCACTGAGCACTTCATTGCTTGCCTTGGCAAGCGACCCATCGAAAGCTTGCACGGAACAGGGGTGGCTCGATAAAGAAGATGCAACATTTGCCGCAGATTGTGTGGGAATGGCATTTCGTGGCTCGCTAAAAGACCGCCAACGGTTGGCTTGGATGTTTTTTGCGCGGATCAACACCTTGATTCAGAACGATCCTTTAAAGCGTCAAAAAGGTTCGAGCACGGCTTGCGAGCATACGGATGCCACTCAAGATAGTCCCCCTTGTACTGAAACCGTGCCTGTATGGATGGCTTGGCCAACGGATCCAGATACGTTTAATTCAAGAACCCCCTTTGTTTTTCAGCAGCAACCTCGTGCCCAGATGATGTCCAGCCAAGAGAAGAAAAGCATCCTGGCTGGACATGTTTCGACAACAAATCCGAATGGGTCTAACGAGGAGGTGACACGCAACCAACTTAGCTACGATTATTTAGTGCAAAGCGGACTGACCACCAAACTGGATGTGGCTGCCTTTTTTTTAGACAACGATTATGTCGACATGCCCGTGGGTTCGGTGGAACTCAAGGCATCTTGGCTGCAGGTTTCTCAGGGTAGTCCAGCGCCCCGGGATGCCTTTGTTTATGACTTTGACGGCGGTGCCTATTGGTTA
>JABIVN010000164.1 GCA_018667205.1 Gammaproteobacteria bacterium
CAGGTTAACAAATGCAAACAGAATCCAGAGCATGGCAGGGTCCCTCTTTTCGGTGACAAAGTTTTCGGTGACAAAGTTTTGGGTGACTAATGCGTAGATAAGGATTGCGACACTGCCTGCTGCTGCCAGGCTGGAACCAAACCATATTGTCTGCTCGGTGCCAAACCGTTCAACCAGGAAATGCCCGGTATTGGAAGCGATGACAAACAAAGTGATACCGATGACCTGCATGATCACGAAATCGCTCAGGCTACCGTTCATACCAATGGTAATGACGGTGGGAGCGCCAAAGACGAAGATCAACAAACCGCCAAGGGTGAATGCCTGGCTGAGGGCATAGCGTAAAAAAGGGCCTGATTTTAACAAGGTCCAATAACCTGATCGGGAAACCATGTCTTTGGTTTCCGCAGAGCCTGTAGGTAGAGCGGGTGTCGATAACCAGGCGATCGATAGTGAAAAGGTTAGTCCCGCTGTAATAATAAAGGAGGCGCGCCAGTCCGTGTAGTTTAGTAACCACGCACCGGCGACGGGTGCTAAAGCAGGCACTAACGATTCAATACTTCCCATCAAACCGAGCGCACGTAATGCGCTTCGGTCATCAAACAGAAGGCGGATGAGACCTGGAGCAAACACGGCAGGGGCCGCGGCGAAGAACCCCTGTACGACCCGGTAGCCGACAAGTTCCAGAATAGTCTCGCTAAATGAGCAGAGCATCGCGGTTGCTGAGTAGGCAACAAGCGTGCCGAGTAACAAAATTTTTTTGTCGTACCGTGCACCCAGTTCGCCAAAAACCAAAAGTCCAACGGCGGTGCCTCCAGTAAATGCGGCAAGCACAAGTTGGGCTTGGCTGAGGGTGCCGTTGATGTATTCTGGAAGCGTGGGTACGGCGGGTAAAACCAAGTCAGTCCCCGCTAGCCCCAGGATCGTGGCTGCTATGATTAAGGCAAATAGGTATTGTTTGTTGTGTCCCTTCTGCTGACGGAATTGCATTGGCTAAGCCATAACTGATGCTGTTTCCTGAACATCTCTATGTCTGGAATAAAATGAGAGATCGATAGAACGCTTAAGGTTCGTCAGGTTCATTAGTGATGGCGCTGAGTCATGAGCCCTGTTTTCGATGACGTCAGCCATTAAGTCACCGACAACCGGCGCGTTTTTGAATTGGTTACCGCTAGTACCGATAGCCAGGTAAAAGCCGGGTAAATCGGTTCGATCATAGATGGGGATCCAGTCGTCTGAGACATCGTACAAACCAACTGTTCCCCGGGCGTTGTTTTCGATGCCCAGTTCTGGCCAGCGCTGGGCTGCGCGAATAGCCTGTGTGGTCCATTGGGCTGTGAACTGGTCGTTGTAGTCATCGGGGTTCACGACATCGGGTGGATCGCAGTTCGGGTCGGCAGAACCGATCAGCATGTCTCCGCTATCAGGTCTCTGGTAGACGCCGGCATCCAGATCGACGATAAACCCGGCATTTTGCTGATAACCAGAAGGCGCTTTTAGATAAGCTACCTCATGACGATGGGGCTTGGTTTTGATTTTCAGACTGCTTGTGATGCCTGCCAGGTCGTTGATGGCAAAAGAATGCGGTCCTGCAGCGTTAACGACCGTCGGGGCGCGAATGATATCGCCTCTGTCAAGCTCAACGCCTGAGATGGCGCCGCCTTCCCTTAGAATGTTCGTTACGCGAACGTTAAAACTGAACATACTTCCTTCGTGTTCAGCTGCAACCTGCAAATTTCTGGCAGCAAGTTGTGGATCAGAGACGTAACCTGAAGCGGGGATAAAAATGCCACTTGTGATGTTGCCAGAGACTGGCTCGCCGAAGCCCTCTTCATGCTGGCATTTGGGTGGTCCGAACGCTGCCAGGCTGATTCCTGGGTATATTTTTTTGATTTCCTGGGGCGATAGCCTATGGAATTCAACGCCGACCTTGTCCAGCATAGCAAGGTTGTTTTCGTAGAGGTGTTCTGTCCCATTCCGAACCAGGACCAGGCCGCCTGTTTCAACATAACGTGCAACGGGTTCCGGCGCGTAGTCAAGAAATTCGCGCCAGCCTAACCAGCGATGTCTTGCCTCGTGTGCCAGAGCGCAGGAGGTTTCGTGCGAATAAAAAGGCCGGACGATCGCCGAAGAGTGGCTGGTCGAACCATAACCGGCAGCCGGCAGGGCATCTACGTTAAGCGTTTTTATTCCGCGGCGGGCGAGGGCCAGTGATATGGAGCATCCAATCACGCCTGCGCCAATAACGATGGCATCAAATTCTTTCAAGAACGGGGTCTGTACCAGAAGAGCGTTAACTGTAGCTGAGTTTTTTGAACAATCCCACCTGCTCGGCTGGTGTGAGGGCGGTAAGGTTGCAAGATGTATGGTTCCTCGTCAATATTGTTGCTATAAAACCCCAATAAAAAAATAACATTAATGGAGTTCAGGGTAATGGCGTTTAGGCTGGCAATTCGAGCAACGTTTCTTATTTCACTCAGTTTTCTGATCGTAGGATGTGAGCAGGATAATACTGAAGACACACCAGCGATTGCCTCCCCGGTACCAGAGCTGCTGGCGTCAACTGACGATATGCAAACCGGAGCAGCCGACTTCGACCGGTCAACTCATCCCGGTAAGGGATTATATGAAGAGAGCTGCAGTGGCTGTCACGATGGCTCTGTTTCAAGGGCCCCGCACTTTTCGTGGCTTGAAATGATGAGCGCATCCGTCATATACGAGGCGATGAACGTCGGTGTAATGAGTGTGCAGGCCGCGGCATTGGCTGATGGCGAAAAATTACTGATTACAGAATACCTCACTCGAACAAAGCTTGAGAGTGGCGCGGCGCTTAAGGTGAATGAACCACCTATGTGTACGGACGGTGATTTTGATCTTTTCTCCCCAGCGCAGGCCGTTAACTGGGGTCACGATACGAATAGGTATTCACCTTCGACGGTGGCGGGATTAACGGTTCCTGAAATCCCGAACCTCGAATTAAAATGGGCTTTTGCTTTTCCTGACGCCTTTCGGGCTAGATCGCAACCAACGATAGCGATGGGTACAGTCTTTGTTGGGTCTCAGGATGGTCGTGTTTATGCGCTTGATCTGGAAACTGGTTGCGCTAGATGGACGTTTAGCGCTGCAGCTGAAGTCAGGACCGGTATTGTGTTATCACTATCAGAGGCACCAATGTCGAAAGACAATCCACCGCTCGCTTACTTCGGAGACATCATTGCTCGCTTTTATGCGGTTAATGCGCTGACCGGAGAGCTCGTTTGGTCCTTAAAGGCGGATGACCATCCCAGTGCAACGTTGACTGCAACGCCAGCTTTTCACGAGGGCACGGTATTCGTTCCAGTGTCGTCTCTGGAAGTTATTCCCGCGGCTGACCCGGCGTATGAATGTTGCACCTTCAGGGGGAGTGTCCTGGCGATAGATGCGACGAATGGTGATGTCCTGTGGCGCCACCATACAATCCCAGGAGAGCCCTCAGAGGTTAGTAGGACAAGTATTGGTACAAAGGTGCTCTCACCATCCGGCGCCCCGGTCTGGAGTAGCCCTACCGTAGACGTTAAGCGAGGCTTGATCTACGTCGGGACGGGAGAAAACTACTCTTCGCCGGCAGACGAAAATTCAGATGCGGTTCTTGCGATTGATATGGCGACGGGTGCTCGAGTGTGGACGCGTCAATCAACGAGTGGCGATGCCTGGAATGTTGCCTGCATGATGGCTGATAACCCGAATTGTCCGCCGGAGGATGGGCCAGATTTTGATCACGGCTCCAGTATTCTTATTGTTGAACTCGACAAAGATAAAGACATTTTGCTTGCCGGCCATAAGAATGGCACCGTATATGCTCTCGATCCTGATAATAAGGCTGAGGTGCTTTGGGCTACTGAAGTAGGGCGCGGCAGCATACAGGGAGGCGTTCACTTTGGAATGTCTGCCGCGGATACCCAGCTCTATGTGCCGATCAACGATATGAACAATACGCGTAACGGTGATTACCTTGATCCCGAGCAGGCCCGTCCCGGAATGCATAGTATTGATGCGAACACCGGGAAACTGCTCTGGAGTAATGTTCAGAAGAATGTGTGTTTTGACGAGGATGAATTCTGCGATCCTGGTATCAGTTCAGCCGTGACTTCTATTCCTGGGGCCGTATTTGCAGGTCACCTGGATGGCTTTGTCAGGGCGTACGCTTCGGGAGACGGCGCGCTATTGTGGGAGTACGATACTCGGCCCGAGCGGGTCGGGGTCAACGGCATTGCCGGATACGGCGGCAGTATGAGCGGTGCTGGGCCTGCAATCGTAGCTGGTCACCTGGTCATAAATTCCGGGTATGGCTTGTACAACCATGAACCGGGTAACCTGCTGATGGTGTTTGCAGTGCCGGAATAGGAGGTGTTTAACCTCTTTAACTTGCCTCGCGAATCAAGTCCGTAACACCATCCCATTCCTCGTGCTGCTGCTTCCAGCCGTCGAATAGATTCCGAATGATCGGTGCATCGCCATGGAGTTCCACGTAGCAGCCCATATCCTTTCGACAATCCATATAGGCTACGTAGTCGCCGCCCCATAGGGTGCAGGCTGTTTCGTAGCCCTCATCGTTAAACCGCTTAACCTCGGCCGTGACGTCATGAATCAGTAACCCAATATGGTGAAAACCATATTCCCCCGGCTTGTACATGTCCCGGTAAATCGAGGGTGTGTCGTCATGCTGGGCGATGAACTGAATATGTGCTGGACCTGCCTGGCCGAACGCGTAACTGACGTCGGCTTCTACGTGTTCGCCCAGATATTGGAAGTTCTCTGCGTTGTGACTTCTGACGACATGGAACGGGCCTGCGCCCACCATCTTGTTCCATTTTTTGCATGCTTCATCAATGTCTTCAACAAAATAGGCATACTGCCAAATCGGGTGTCGAATAATGCTCATAAGATCTCGCTTATCGGTTAATGGTTCCATGGGCTAACGGTAGTTTCCAGTATAGGATAGATTGTCTATAAAATGGGAGTTAGTCATGAGTGTCGAAAATGGTGAAAGATTTATTAGATTGCTCGAAACAGATCCTGATCTTAGGAGAAAAGTCAGGGAATCAGGTGAATCAGTATTTCTTGATCAATCAGCGTTCGTGGGGGCATCCTGCACCCCTTATGAGGTAGTCTCTGCGATGATCAGGGCCATGGACGTTGGTTCTTGAACATCAATAAGCTGAAAATTGCCGAGGCGCATTTTCTTCAGTCCTACCCCGACGGGTTCGCAGACGCTGGCCTTGAAAAAGTTGGTAAGCGCCACCGGGTCGACAAGATGACTGTTTTCGCCAAAGAGGTGCTCGCGAAAAAAGAATTCGACAAACCCAACACGTTGCTGGAAAACATGGTTAAGCTGGTTTCGCGATCGTCGATGGTGTCGCTCTTCGAGAAACCGAAATTTAGAGACATGGTGAATGACCTGAACTCGGATGACCGCGTAAGACTCGTCGCGTCATGCAAAAAACTCTACCATGGAAACCAAAAAAAAGGTCTAACCGAGGTCGTTGAGTTCCTTGCAGAGAGGAAGATGGCGAAATGGAGCCTGCTAACGATTGGCTTGGTTTACTACCGTCCGCAGAAGGAAGTCTTTGTAAAACCGACAACCGCCAAGAACATTGTGCAGAAGTTGGAGCTGAATCTGGAATACAAACCGAGACCCAGTTGGGATTTTTATGAAGGCTACCGGAATGCGATTCTTGAGATGAAGTCGCTGGTTAGTCCGTCGCTCGCCCCTAACAACGCTGCTCTGACAGGGTTTCTGATGATGAGCCTTTAGCGATTCGACCCTTGGCTGTGCTGTTAGTACCAATTTCCATCAGGCGACTTATGGCTATAGTTCCAGGATGGATTTCGCCACAATATTACGCTGAACCTCGGCTGATCCGCCCGCAATGGTTCTCATTCTGTTGTTCATATAGCTTGGCATTATGGGTAGCGTCATTGCAGAACCAATAGCTGATGGCCCGCCGACTTCAAGAGCCGCTGGTTGGCAGGGGAGCCCATAATACGCTGCGACTTCAATGGCTAACTCATCGGCTTTTTGCAGTGTTTCTGCGCTAATAGCATTTAACACGGCAGAGACTGAGCCCGGTCGATTAC
>JABIVN010000165.1 GCA_018667205.1 Gammaproteobacteria bacterium
ACATCAGAACAAAAATGAGGGCCAGTAACAGCACAAGCGCCTTGATTTGGGAAATCATCAGTTCTTCTGCCGCGCGGTTTACCAATAGGTTTTGGCCAACGACGCGCGCGGTAATACGGTCTCCTGAAATGTTATTAGCAAAATCTTTCAGCTCGTCGATGTAGTCGTTTAGCGTGTGAGAATCACTGATATTGTGTCTGACAACGATATTGGCCCTTCTGTAGTCGTGGCTGATGTAGGACTCCAACTCGCTGCGGTGGAAAAACATCAGGTACTGGGCGACGAGTTGTCTGGTGGGCGGGATTTTATTGGCTGAAAATTCCCCCTGAAACTGACTGTTGACGTATTTAAGGTGGTCAACGACAGAAAGGGTTGTGTCGAATACAGCCTGCTTAGCCAGGAAATTCTGTATCTTGTTTATCTTTCGCAGGTTCTCTGGTTCCAGAAATGCCTTGTCATTTTCGGCTTCCAGGGCAATAAAAAACACTTTGATGCCGGCGAGGTCTTCGTGAATAGTTTGCGCTTCTTGGATAAGCGGTTTGTCGTCAGGAAAGTAAGAAAGCGGGTCGTTGGTCACGTAAAGGTGTGACGCGTGATAAGTGAAAAAGACGCACAGTACCAATGTAATGGATAGGACAACGTTGGGGAATCGGTCCTGAGTTATTCTGAATACCCTGATGACCTGGTCGGGTAGGTTGTTACCATAAATTTCCGAAGACCCTGCTCCCCTTCCGATGCTTTTACCAAATTTTGCGAGCATCACCGGCACGACGAGTATCGTGATGACCCCGTTAAAAAAGATGGCAAACGTTGATGCGATGGCGAAATGTTGGATCAGTACGATATTGCCAAATAGGTTGCTCGCAAAGCCGAGAAAGGTTGTGAGCACAGTGAGCAGCATCGGCAGGCCGGTATGCTTAGCCATGTAACGAATAGCCTGATTTTTTTGGGCAACTGTGACCGATCCCTGGTTTTCTGTTTGTTCAGATAGCCCGCCGAAGAATGCCGACATCATATGGGTGTCTTCAGTTGAACCGATCACGATGATCAGCGAAGGAATCATCACCGATAGAACATTGATTGGGATACCCAGCCATCCCATCACGCCGAATGTCCAGATAATAGCAAGCGCAGAAGTGATTAGCGGGATCATCGCGGCGAGCATACTGCGCATGAAAAACAGGATAGACCCGACAAGAACAATGGCTGATAGCGGTCCTAGTAATTTGAAATCAGCGGTAAGGCTTTGCTGTAACTCGGCATTTATTCGGGGCGGGCCAACCTGAAAAATCTGTTCGAAATGGGCGCGCTGGGGTCCGATCATCGTCTCAAGTTTATTGTAAACGTCGATAGAGAAGTCTTCTGAATTCTCTAGGTCCTGAACCGTGACGATGATGGCAGTAACAGTGCCATCTTCGGAAAACAGGTTGCCTGTATACAAAGGGTTCGAGCCGGCTCTGAGTCTGGCTTGTTCCGCTTCAATGTCGTCGGCGGGTACGCCATCAAGCACCAATTTGCTCGATATCTGTGGCTTGTTGTTTTGGTCCCTTTTCCCCTCGATGATGCGAAGGTTAAACAAGCTGTTGACCCGGTAGACGTGTTTGGTATCTTTTAGCGCTCGAACCAACCCGTCGAGTCGTGTTAGTTTTTCTGCCGTCCAGAGTTGCTTGTCACGGATGTAAATAATTGTTTTGTTGTCTGAGCCGAACTGATCCATAGCGCGCTGGTAGGCGAGTTTCGCGGGTTCATCGGCGGGAATAAGGCTGTTAAAACTGGTGTCTATTTCAAGTCGTGTCACACCCCAGAACATGGGAATAGTAATCGCGATAACGATGATCGTAATAAGCCGTTGTTGCCTCAGGCCGAGCGTAAAAAGAGCTTCGATCAAGAGCCGTCTCCTGACTCAAGATGAGGCTGGTTCGAGACGATCCAACGCTCGGTGAAAACCTCGCTGGGCACATAATCTGCGGAGAAGACGCGCCTATTAATTTTAATGATTGTCCGATGCTTTTTCTGAAGATTGTTCATCATCATCATATTGGGTCGCCAGATATCACCATGGACGTTAGTCAAGTCGTGGTTCGTCTGGCGTTTCTGCAACCGACCGATTTCATCGAAGTGGTCGGTCCGGGAGATGTACAGGTTATCTTTCCGTACATAGTGTCTGCGTTCCGACCTGCCCTCTTCTAACGGCGAGTTCAGGTCATAAACATCTACAACAAAGTAGTCGGTATCGTTGATATTAGTGTCGTTTCTTCTGACATGTTGATGATGATCAAGCCTGTCCCCGACGAGGTTTTCAATTGAGTAATCTGTACCCAGAAAGTTGTCGTCGCTTTTTCCTTCCGGGTCCGGCGTGTTCTCTATAAAAGTTTCCCCAAAAGCTGGCAGGTAGAATGAATGTTTGGACCGGCCGTCCTGTTCACGCTGGGCCAGTAGGGCCACACCTTTTACATCTAGCGGTGAATCAAAAAGGAGTAGCAATTTCACCTTTCCAGACTTATCGGCTCGGGAATACCGACGCAGCTTGCGGGTGTTCTTATACCCATTCTGGTCGATCATGATCATTGATTGTTCTTCGTAAACGTACGGAAATTGCTGATGACGCTCGTAAACGAGGTCTAGAATTTCGCGGCCGGTCCAGCGCTCAAATGGGTCAATGGGTTGTTCCCTGTCATCACCAATTGAAAGCCCTGACGCTAACAACAATGAGAAAAGCAGTGCCCTCATTGGCTTTTCTCTATTCGCCCGGCAACCGTTTCGGAGAGGTCTCCAAGGAGTTTGCTCATGGCAAGGACTGAGCCTGCAAAGTCTTGGGAATCAATACGGTATTCACTCCTATAAGCGTTGGATGAGTTGATGATGGTTTCGCCCGTTTCACGGTGAATGAGTTGCCAGCGAGCGAGCAGGTGCACGTAGCCGTCCGCGCCTCTTTCGAAGCGTTCAATGTAAACAGTGAGCCGATAGGTTGGTGGGGAGTTTAGGCGGTTTACTGGCGTGCCAATGTTCGGTGTGCCGAGAAGGTTAGTCAGATTTCGCGCCAGTGCCCGTGTCAGGTTTTTGCGAAGGCTTTCCCCCCAGCGGTGAGTTGACGCGAATATAAGCTGGCTGTCAGGCCTTCTTGATGCAATCTGAAGTCGCTCCATGTACTGGGGAATTTCCAGGTCGACGATTTCGATAGAAATAGCTTGAGCCCCTTCGTTTGGAGTACCCGCAACGCTGACAGGTTCGATCAGGTAGTACCGAACCGCATCCGCCGAAGAAGAACAACCGGTGAGTAGTACCATCGTTACGACAAAAGAAGCGAGCTTGAAGGGGTTCATTACTGTTCATCCTCAGTAACTTTCCGACCGAAAATGATCGAGTTGGGTTGGCGTTCCAGCGTTTCAATCAGTAAGCGGACGGAGCGGGACATTTCTTCTAATTCATCCGTCACCTTGATGACGTTATGCTGCAGCGGCGAGTGAGGTTCCAGGATATCGTTGATCATGCCAAGCGTATCTTGCAGGTTAATCAGAACATTTCTCGCGGCTACAATCGCCGTGTCTAGGTTGCCCTCATCCACATTCCGCAGGACATTGCTGAGTGCGCGCATTGACGCCTGCAGGTCGGTAACGGCTTCCTCGTTAACATTCTTGTTAACCAGTTTGTCAGCACCGCCCAGGATATTTTCGATGTTGTTACCTATTTCCTCGATGTCTATCGTCCGGAACTTCTCGACGAACTCACCGATCGATTGGGTAATTGCTTCAAACGCGCCGGCTATTGTGGGTAACTCAGGGTAGGCCATCGATGCGTCGGCAACCATGGTGAGTGGTGCGTCAGGGTAAATGTTGAGTTCGACAAACAGTTTGCCGGTTAACAAGTTGCCTGATTGCAGTCGGCCTCGCAGACCTTTATCAACAAGGGTTTGTAGTGTTTGTTCCGGTGACAAAGGGTTTTGAGAATCACGATGAATGATGCGATCTGGTTCTATCTCCACCAGCACCGGAATCCTGAAGCTTGTGGTTTCTTCGTCAAACTCCATACGAATGTCGAGCACTTCTCCTATCCTGATGCCTCTAAACTCCAGGGGAGCCCCTGGGCTGAGTCCCCTCACGGAACCTGTAAAGTACATCACGAACTTAATTTTTCTTGCGTAGGACTGATCTTCGATACTTGAATGTCGTGGATACAGTGTGAATATCAGATCTCCGATATCGGCAACTGTCGTTTCCAGACTGTCGGGTGTATCGAATGCGATGCCACCGAATAACAGGGAGGTAACAGAGGAGGTCTTCACATCAACGCCGTTTGCGCCCATCGAAACGTCAATACCCGAGATATTCCAGAACCTGGAATTGCCCTTCACGAGTTGATCAAAGGGATCGCGGACAAAAGCGTGGATAAACACGCTTTGCGCATCAGCGCCCAACTCGTAGCCCAGTGCTTCACCCGCGAGAATACCTTGGTAGTAGATGGGAGAGCCACGACCTATGCTGCCAAGGTCCTTGCTGACTAAGGTGATTTGGGTGCCGGCGTCATCGGTTGTGATGAGTGGTGTTTCTTCTAGTCCAACGAAGTGAGATTGGGGTTCGCCGGGACCGGGATCTATTTCGATGTAGGATCCGGAGATTAGGGTGCCAAGGCCAGAGACTCCACGAACACTGAGTTCAGGCTTCACGACCCAAAACCGAGAGTTTCGTCGCAGGAAACCTTCAAGACCCTGATTAAAAGTGGCGGTAAGGATGATGTTTGAAAAATCTTCCGCAAAAGCAATGTTATCAACGATACCAATGTCGACGCTTTTATATTTGATTTTAGTTTTCCCCGCGACGATACCC
>JABIVN010000166.1 GCA_018667205.1 Gammaproteobacteria bacterium
CCTCCAGCGTAAAGTTATCAAGCATGATCCAGTCTGGGCTGGCCTTGATCGCTTCAGCCAGTTGTTCCAGGTTTTCAACTTCTACTTCAACACGAAGATCGCCGTGCAGTTGTCTTGCGGTTTCAATCGCGGCAGTGATTGAGCCAGAGGCTTCTATGTGATTTTCCTTAATGAGAAAGGCGTCAAATAGGCCAATTCTGTGATTCTCAGCGCCGCCGGTTCTAACGGCGTATTTTTGAGCTAGCCGAAGCCCAGGAATCGTCTTGCGTGTGTCTAGAAGGGTAGCGCCCGTTCCCTCAACCATCTGGACATAGGTGTTTGTTCGGGTGGCGGTACCAGAGAGTAGCTGAAGAAAGTTCAACGCCGTGCGCTCCGCTGTCAGCAAGCTTCTCGCCTTGCCTTTCAGCTCCAACAGCAGAGTATCAGCCCGTACCTGATCGCCATCCTTGATATGCCATTCAGGGATAATGCCAGGGTCCACCTGCCTCAGGACTTCATCCACCCACGGGCGGCCACAGATCACTGCGGGCTGTCGGGTGATAATTTTCGCATGAGCCTGTTTTTCCGGAGCAACCAAAGATGCGGTAACGTCGCCTTCACGAATGTCTTCGTCAAGTGCTCTGCTTACGGTGTTTGTCAGTTCGTGAAAGTAGTCCATTAGTTCAGCCAGATTTTTGTTTTAGAGTCAGCGTGTCAGCCTGCTGGCTGAATTCGATTTGGCCAAGGGCACTCATTCCCAGAAGAATTGCGCCTTCCATGTTAGGGTTAATGCTGGCGTCGATGTTGATCAGCCTGATTTCCCCCAAGTGAAGCTCGTCGATACGGGTTTGGTAAATCGTCACAGGCCCGTTCGCGGTCATCGCTCTGCCACGCATCCCGTAAGGCAGACCTAGTCTTCGTGCGGTGCTTTCCGGCACAACGACATCGGTGGCTCCGGTATCTAATAGAAATACTACATCTTCGCCGTTGATCTGGCCTACAAGCATATAATGCCCTTGCCGATTCCGTTTTAGGGGAACCTCAATGCTTTCGGCATAGATGCGTGAGGTAGGGTCGGAGTTTGGATTTCTCCGGTCTTCTTCGACCTCACCAAAAAAAAAGGTCAGGAAGACCATGCCGAGTACAACGCCGGCAGTCATCATGCCCTGTCCTGTCTTTGTCACGTTCATGAGCGGCCGTTGCCGGTTGGAAAGGTTGGTATTCTATCGGGATGATATGATCTCGTCGAATAGGTAAGTGAGATTTAAGATGTCAGTGGTAGAACATCTCATAGATGTGGCAAGGCAGTTGCCTAGCCCTAACCAGGATGAACGCCCCTATGGGGAGATAAGCCTGATCGTCGTGCACGGTATTAGCCTGCCACCGGGAGAATTTGGCGGACAGCAGGTGTGCGAACTGTTTACCAACTCTCTGGATGCATCCTGCCCTGAACTGGCGGCACTAGAGGGTGTAAAAGTCAGCAGCCATCTTTTTATTCGTCGAACGGGTGAGCTTATTCAGTTTGTGCCATTTAATCGACGTGCCTGGCACGCAGGTGTATCCAGCTTTGATGGTCGTGAACACTGTAATGACTTCTCGATCGGCATCGAACTGGAAGGAGTCGACACCATTGCCTACGAAGAAGCTCAATACGAAGTCTTGTCTGACGTCTGTGCGAGCCTGATGGCGAATTACGGAATCATGGATATAACGAGTCATAGCATTATTGCGCCGAGCCGAAAGACTGATCCGGGCCCGGCATTTAGCTGGACAACGTTGAGCCGCAAATTGGCTCGGAAATTGTGAAAACGACTTTGGTGTTGTGTCTTTTCTGGTCTGTAACGTTGTTTGCAGATATTAGGGTAGTCGATGATTCCGGTACTGCGGTAGTGTTAGCTGAACCAGCGGGCAAAATTGTCAGCTTGTCCCCGCATCTCACTGAACTTCTTTTTAGCCTGGGCGTAGGTGATCGAATCGAAGCGACTGTGGATTTTTCTGATTACCCAGAGGCTGCCTTAAAGATCCCACGGCTGGGTAATGCGTTTTCGGTCAGCGTAGAGGCCGTGATCGAGCAATCCCCGGATCTCATCGTGGCATGGATGACAGGTGGTAATCACAGGACTTTTGAGCAATTAAGAGCGCTCGGATATCCGGTTTTTGTGAATGAAGCTAGTAGCCTTGTAGACATCGCTGCGGCGGTTCAACAGCTGGGCGTTTTGGTCGGGAAACCCAGGCGAGGACGTGAACTCGCGGAAGATTTCAAGGTGGGGCTGGAGAGGCTCAAGCAATCAAACCGTGACGCGGATTCGCCGAAAGTGTTTTTTCAGATATCGGATGCCCAGCTCTACACGGTCAATAGTCAACATCTCATTGGCCAGGCGATTGAGATCTGTGGCGCTGAGAACATCTTTTCCGATGTCGAGTTCTTCGTTCCAATGGTCTCTTATGAAAGCGTCGTGGAACGTAACCCAGATTTCCTGGTTGTATCCAGTCCCTATCCTGAATACAAAAGCGTTTGGAATGAACGCTGGGAGAATCTCGGTTGGAGTGGCCGTGTCAGGACCATAGATGCGTCACTCATTACGCGACCCAGCCTAAGGATGCTTGAAGGTATAAAAGTGCTCTGCGAGACTATTGGTCAATAAAGGCTTCAAGTTTATTCGTTAACTCCTCACTGTCGTTTTCGTTAACATAAGGGTGCACTTTTAAAAACTAACCCTCTGGAGGTTAAGATGGCACAGGACTCTCTGACAGACATTGATCCGGTTGAGAGTGAGGAGTGGCTCGAGGCGATCATTTCGGTCATTGAGAATGAAGGCGTCGAGCGCGCCCAGTATCTCCTGCAGCGACTGTCTACCAAAGTCACGGAAACCGGAGCGCAGTTACCTTACGCAATTAATACCCCCTACCGGAACACTATCCCCGTCAGCAAAGAAGCTCGCATGCCCGGTGATCTTTTCATGGAGCGTTCCATTCGCTCGCTGATTCGTTGGAACGCCATGGCAATGGTGATGCGAGCGAACCTAAAGG
>JABIVN010000167.1 GCA_018667205.1 Gammaproteobacteria bacterium
CTGGTTTCCTTGCAGCAGAGGCGGCAGGCTACATCACAGGAGAGACGATCAATATCAACGGCGGCATGTATATGAGCTAGCCGAAAGCTTTAATCACGGCCCCTGTTATCAGGGGTAGCCGGGTAAAAGAACTTGAAGAACCATCTGGCATTTTATTAAACTAGCGCAGCTTGACTGCCACTATGTAGGAGTAATTCTAGACATGAGCACCATTGTAGAGCGAGTGACCAAACTGGTATGTGAACAACTGGGTGTAAAGGAAGAGGAGGTAACTTCAGAAGCTTCCTTCGTTGAAGATTTAGGTGCAGATTCTCTCGACACGGTCGAGCTAGTCATGGCGCTTGAAGAGGAATTCGAAACGGAAATTCCCGACGAAGAAGCTGAAAAAATCACAACGGTTAAAGAAGCTATCGATTATATCGAAGCCCATAAGTAGTCAATGAAGCTATAAACGAAGCCGCGATCATCCCTGGTGATCGCGGCTTTTTAGATTATGCTGATACTGTTTCGCTATTTGATCTAATTAGAGGGGACCCGCGTGTCTAAACGAAGAGTCGTTGTGACCGGCATGGGGATGCTTACGCCACTAGGTGTTGATCTTGACTCCTCGTGGCAAGGCCTGACCGCTGGAAAGAGTGGCATCGCGCCAATTCAAAGTTTTGATACCACCGATTACTCGGTGCGTTTTGGTGGTCATGTACCGGAATTCGATATCGCTGAATACCTGCCGCCAAAAGAAGCTCGCCGAATGGATGGTTTCATGCAGTTTGGCCTGGTTGCCGGTATTCAGGCGATGCGGGATTCAGGTTTAGAGGTCACTGACGAAAACAGGGACAGAGTCGGGGTCGCGGTGGGTTCAGGCATTGGTGGCATTGTGACCATCGAGACCTGTCACGATGTCGTTAATAGCAGGGGCCCCGGAAAGGTATCCCCATTTTTTGTCCCCTCTTGCATCATTAACATGATCGCAGGGCACTTATCGATTATGTATGGCCTCCAGGGGCCAAATATCGCAATCACCACAGCTTGTACGACAGGCACACATAATATCGGCTTCGGAGCACGACTTATCGCGTCAGGGGACGCCGATGCCATGGTCGTTGGTGGGGCAGAGAAATCGACATCGCCCACCACGATGGCAGGATTTTCTGCCATGCGAGCGCTGTCGACCCGTAACGAGGAGCCGGAGTGCGCCAGTCGTCCTTGGGATAGGGACAGGGATGGGTTTGTGTTGAGCGATGCTTCTGCGGTACTGGTATTGGAAGAATATGAACACGCAAAAAAGCGAGGCGCCAGGATCTATTGTGAGTTGGCAGGCTTCGGTATGAGTGCGGATGCGTCGCATATGACCTCGCCTTCTGAAAATGGGCAAGGTGCGGCTCGATCAATGCAGAATGCACTCAATGATGCTGAGATGTCTGCAAGTGAGATCAACTACATCAACGCTCACGGTACGTCGACGTTGCTGGGTGATATCGCAGAGACCATGGCGGTCAAGACGGTCATGGGTAGCGATGCAAAAAAAGTGGCGGTCAGCTCAACTAAATCCATGATTGGTCATGCGTTAGGCGCGGCCGGTTCGGTGGAGGCCGTTATCTGTGTCCTCGCACTTCGCGACCAGGTCGCACCACCGACGATTAATCTGGATAACCCGGACGAAGGGTGCGACCTGGATTACGTACCACACCACGCGAAAGAGATACCCATCAGGGCATCTCTTTCGAATTCATTTGGATTTGGCGGTACTAACGGGACCCTGATATTCAAGCAACTGGATTGAAATACGGCGATGCCCGCTAATTTATTGAAGCTAGCACTCGCCGCAGCAGTGGCGCTGCTGTTCCTGTGCAGCTTGGTGGCAGGCTATATCCAGACACAACTTTTAGTCCCCGTTGCCAAAGACAGTATCTTCATCATCGCGTCCGGCAGTAATCTGTCTGTTATTACCAAGCGTTTGACCGAGGATGATCTGTTACCCGTTAACAAGATCGCGTTTAAGGCTTTTGCGCTCCTAACTCGTGATGCGGGTGCAATCCAGGCCGGCCAGTACCAGTTGAAAGCAGGCATGCAAAGTCAGGATGTTCTGGCACTTTTTCGCTCAGGGGAAGTCATTCGATATCGCATCACTTTCCCAGAGGGATTGCGGGTGAAGGATTGGCTGGTGAGACTTCAGGGTGCCCCGTACCTAGAAGCTAAAACACGTGCAATGACCAGAGAGGAGATCGGTCAGTCACTCGGGCTAACGACAGAACTCGAGGGTTCGTTGTTCCCTGATACCTATCAATACACTCTGGGAGACTCGGACCTGGACGTACTTAAGCTTGCCGTTAGAGAAATGAGCAAGGTACTGGGTGACGAATGGCACGGGCGAGGGATGACATCGATATCAAGCCCTTTTGATGCATTGATCCTGGCATCTATGATCGAAAAAGAGACGGGATATGGCCCTGACAGAGAAAAGATCGCCTCAGTGTTTCATAACCGACTTAATATAGATATGAAGCTTCAGTCAGATCCAACGGTGATTTTCGGCCTGGGCTCAGATTTCGACGGCGACCTTAAAAGGTCTCACCTTAAGTCGGATACCCCCTACAACACCTACACCCGAAAGGGTTTACCCCCCGGGCCAATTTGTTCCCCGGGTCGAGCCTCAATCAACGCTGCACTTGGCGGTTCAAGTCATCCATACTTCTATTTTGTCGCGATGGGTAACGGGAAGAGTTATTTTTCAGTCACCCTGAAAGAACACAATAATGCAGTCAATCGTTACCAAAAAAAGCAGAAACAATGACCACAGGAAAGTTCATTACACTCGAAGGGGTTGAGGGCGTTGGCAAATCGACCAACCTGGAACTGGTTTCAAGGTCCGTTAAAGCAGCAGGATACGATGTGCTGGTCACCCGGGAGCCAGGCGGCACAACGCTTGGGGAGAGGGTTCGGGAAATCCTACTGGATAAAAACGAAAACCAAATGACGCCAATGGCGGAATTACTGCTAATGTTCGCCGCAAGGGCGCAGCATGTTGAAGAGGTCATAAAACCTGCGCTGGCCCGAGGTACCTGGGTGGTATCTGATCGTTTTACTGATTCTTCTTATGCCTATCAGGGCGGGGGGAGGCAACTCGGTAGCAAGGCAGTGGCTAAACTTGAACGTCAGGTACTTGGAGACTTCGGACCGGATCTCGTCATTATTCTTGATCTTGATGTACAGGCTGGCCTAAGGAGGGCAAGCAAGGTATCTGAAGCAGACAGATTTGAATCAGAAGAGAAGGCATTTTTCGAGCGGGTAAGGGCGGCTTTTGTCAGTCGTTCGACTGAACCTGGATATCACCTGGTCGATGCTGCCCTTCCCCTGATAGAGGTGCAGACAAACATTACCACTATCTTAAAAGAACTATTCGAATGACCGCCTTGCTGCCCTGGCAGGCCTCCGCATGGCAGCGGGTCTGTGTACAGATAGCAGATGGGAAAATGCCTCATGGGATTCTGCTCGCGGGTCCACCAGACTCAGGAAAGGCTAACTTTGCTGCGGGTTTAGCGGCTTATCTATTGTGTCAAGGGCACAGTAAACCCTGCGGTGAATGTCGCCAATGTAACTTCGTGACAGCCGGTACGCATCCCGACCTACTTGAAGTGACGCTTGAAGACTCTAAACAAATTCGAATTGAACAGATTAGAGCGCTCATTCACTGGGCCACCCAGACTGCTCAACAAGGTGGGTATAAGGTTTGTACCATTAACCCTGCAGACAAGCTGAATAACCAGTCTGCAAATGCGCTGTTAAAAGTTCTGGAAGAACCGCCACCCAATACGCTGATATGCCTGGTGTCGGATCAACCTATGCGTTTACTCCCAACCTTGCGAAGCCGCTGCCAGCGGATTGAACTGGGTACACCTTCCCAGCAAGAAGCCGTTTTATGGTTGCAGGGTCAATTGGATTCCTCTGCTGACATTGAATTGCTACTGAGCATTGCCGGTGGTATGCCGCTTCGAGTACTTGACGCTATTGATGAGGATTACTTAAAGCTAAGGCTTGAGTTGTCATCTCACCTGGTCCCATTAGCAAAGGGAGACAGATCCCCGATTGATGTTGCTGCGGTGATGGCTAAAGAAGAAGTCGGGCGTGTTCTTGGGCTACTCTACCAACTTGTTTCAGATTCGATTGCTTTGACCTTGTCTGGTGGCAAGGTGATTAAAAATAGGGATTTAAGCGACACCATACAACAATACAGTCATCTGAGATCTGTCTCACACAGATATAAATTGTTGGATCACATCAGCGAGGCGCTGGGCCAACTTAACGGAACTTCAAACCCAAACGGCCAGATGTTGCTGGAAGGGGTGTTTGTCAAAGTGGGTTAGGTTGTAGTGAGCGACTATTTGTCCCTGCTGATCTATGGCGATCATTCTCGCCTTGTAGATGAGAATCTCATAAGGCATGATCCGGAACATCTACATTTTAGGTAAGCAGCCATGGCGAAGTTAGCCCCACGGGGCGGCAAGAAAACCATGATCACCCTGACGATTAAAGACAAGGTCGTCCTACATAAGTGCTACATGCCATTTGTCAAAAATGGTGGCTTATTCATTGCGAACCGCACCGAATACGATCTGGAAGACGATGTCTTTATCCTGTTAACCCTGATGGACGAATCAGAGAAAATTCCGGTGGCGGGAAGGGTCGTTTGGATAGCCAAGAAAGGGGTCAAGAGCCCACACACGCCGGGCGTCGGCATCCAGTTTAGCGACCCTGAGAATATTGCGAGAGATAAGATCGAAACCTACCTGGTGGGCAGCCTAAGTTCCGCGAACGCTACCGCGACGATGTAGTTTGTTCGCTGTCGTGCGTCTTCGCTGTCGTGATTTGAATAACGTGCTCTGATTAGCATGCTGTTTGTAGGCCGGGTTGCGATTAGCCGGCTAAGCTTCTTACCCAAAGAAAGGGAGCATTCAAGCCGCAGGGTGGTTCCTGTAGGTGAACCAGGTCGTTTCAACCTGATGGTGAATTCTTGCAAGATCCAGCTGAACCTCATCAATAAACCAATGCAATTCTCCGCTACAGAATAGATCGATGACATTTGAGTTTTTGATTCTTCGTTGTGCAAGATTAGTGGCTCGCTGTGGTTCGTCCGATAATGGCAACTGCTCACAACATTCGAACACCTCGTCCAGACAAAAATCTACAGACCTTGGGAAATGTTCATTTCGTAAAAGAAAGTCTGCAACAGACTCTCCATTCACATGATCATCAACATGCTGCCGATACATCTCGTGCCCGGAAACGGACATTAGAAGGCTCGTCCAAAGTAGCCCTTCATAATCTGCAAGCTCCGTATGCTTTGGGTCATTTAGGTTGTAACACCCAATATCAAGTATTCGTGTCGTCATATCTGCGCGTTCAAG
>JABIVN010000168.1 GCA_018667205.1 Gammaproteobacteria bacterium
CGACAACGCACCCCAAGCCTACGTAACCAAGTGTCAACAACTCAAGGTTTTTTATCGCGCCAATCACTGTCTGGTAAAGCCCAAGTACCAGCAGCAGAAAAGACCCAGACAAGCCCGGCAGGATCCAGGCACACACGGCAATGCAACCACCCATAAACAAGGCGAAACCTGAAACCTCTGCTTCGAATGGCGTCATACGCACCACCAACATACCAACAGCAACGCCGAACCCAAGCGCAAAACCACTTTCCATCGACAAAGGCAGCAGACGTCGTCCCACAAAGACGATGGATGACAGCACCAGGCCAAAAAAGAAAGACCAGATGCCAACGGGATGCTCAGTAAGAAGGTAGCTGACGCCACGGGCCAAAATGAGAACCGAGACAAGCATGGCGCCAAACAACACAACCAAAAACCCAAGGTCATACTTCTTCCACCACGCGGCAAAACCGATCTTAGGCAGTTCCAACAGACTAAACGGAGTTAACCGCGCAATGCCATTGACCAGTCGCTCGTAGAATCCTGAAACAAACGCAATAGTGCCGCCAGATACGCCTGGGACAACCTCGGCCGCACCCATCAGGACCCCTACTAGCACCATACGAATATACTGATTCATAGCATCAGGCTCAGGACTTGCCGCTCAGGAGGGGCACAAACCTGACCGTCTCAAGCACCCGCTGTTCTACTTCATCACCTTGTCTTTGAACCAGAACCAGCTCCTGGTGACGCGCTTCACCCACTGGAACCAGCATCCTGCCCGTAGGTGAAAGTTGTTCAATCAGCGCCTCCGGTATGACCCGGGGAGATGCAGTAACGATAATCGCATCAAACGGACCGCGCTCCGGCCAGCCCATTCCACCGTCTGCATGTTTGAACTGAATGTTGCGGTAACCGATTGTCGCCAGTAATTCCTTGGCACGATTTAGCAACCCACCGATACGCTCAACGGTGTACACCTTAGGTACGAGCCGCGCCAGAACCGCCGTCTGGTAACCAGACCCGGTACCGACTTCAAGCACGTTCTCGATCGGCCCACCGGCGAGTAACGCCTCGGTCATTTTGGCAACAATATACGGTTGCGAGATTGTCTGGTTAAACCCTATAGGCAGCGCTGTGTCTTCGTAGGCGCGATGCGCCAACGCTTCATCGACAAACGCATGACGCGGTGTTTCGCTGATAACATCCAAGATATGCTCATTGCATATGCCCTGCTCTCTAAGCCGCTCCACCAGCCGACTCCTGGTCCGCTGGGAAGTCATGCCGATACCCTTCAGGTCAAGCTCTGTCGTCATACGGATTCATCCTTAACCAGGAACAACTCACGAAGCAGGCTGGTTGCATAGCTTCCCGGCGGCAGCCTGAACTGTATAACAAGCGCGTTTTCTGCCGCGGACCAACTCATCTGATCGGGTCGAACGATAAGCTCACGGGTGTCGACTTTAGCACCCAGCTTCCTCAGTCCGGCCGCCCAGGACTGTTCCGTTTCATCAAAATACTCTTCTCCTGGTTGGGGATCCCTGGACTTGCCGATTAACGGCCCCTGTGCCACTTCCTGCGCATCACCCAGTTCCAGGTGTTTTGCGAGAAACCCGTTGAACAACCACGAACGCGCCGAGGATATCAACATTCCCCGGTTGCCGCGGACTCGCTCGCCTTTTCGAAGTAACTGATCCGCTAGGATAAGATTATTTCCATCCTTGCCAAACCGTTGCGGTCCAAAGTAGTTGGGGAACCCGTGCTCGGACAAATACTCTAATCTTTCAACAAGATCGCCACTTTGTGATTCTGTTAGTTTCTCATGACGAACTTTGATCTGGAAAACATTGCACTGCAACTGGCCACGCCGCAACTTGCTGCGGTGCCAGGTCATAGAATTCACCACAACACCTTCGACTGAAAACAACTTCCAGTCTACATTGGTACCTGATGGTAAATAACAGCTAAACCACTGAGTGGTGACCCCATGCCTGTCCTTTCGACCCGCATAGCTAACATCCAGATCCCGGACATCCAAAAAACTGGCCAACTGGTAGGCTACCCAACCCGTGTTCGCGCCGGTTTTTTCAATTTCTATATAGAGGTGCTCACCTGTCCCCGTGGGTTCAAATGGCAAAATCTCATCAACCAAAAATTCATCGTGCAGGGTTTTTATACTGCCATTGATCGTCGGGCGCGATTGCAACGTCCGAAGTAGCTCGTTCGAGTATTGCGGTATCCTATGATCGGCCATCGCGTGCATCGTTAAAACTTTTCCTTAATCTTCGACGAGCAGGAAGAAAATCTCTCCCTTTTTGATCAGGCCAAGCTCGCTTCGCGCGATGTCCTCTACCGCCTCAAGGCCCTGTTTAAGGTCAAGTATCTCGGCCTTCAGAACAGCATTTCGCCCACGACGACCGTCGTTTTCCGCAGCGCGCAATGACACCTGCTCACCGAGACTACTGACCTGCGCAAAA
>JABIVN010000169.1 GCA_018667205.1 Gammaproteobacteria bacterium
CAAGTTTTTTCTGACTCACGCCAGCCTCAGCTGGGTCAATGTTAACGCTATCACCTTGCATATCGTTTTCCTTTTTAGATGCCTTTAGATGCCAGAATCATACAGGCAATGGATTGCTTTCGTGGTTAACCGTTAACAAAAAAAGCTTCAGGTCAATGATGTTCGCCGGCCCCATAAAGCGTGGTGTGGCCGAAGCGACCAATACGAATGATAAAATTTGGTCTAAGTTAATCCTAAATAAGCGGTATCGCGGTGCTAAATCGAAGCTTAATTCAAATTATAATCGCGGTATAGTTGATCACGATCAGGGGGATGCCACAATCACGTCGTTACCGTCAGGAGCGACTTAGCGGTGCTTTGTCATCCGGACTTCGGACAACCGGCGATACCTTGCGTACCAGGGTTGAGTCCGGCACATGATTAACTGCAGGAGAAAGATATGACCTATGCCGGTGAGCGCCTTATTAACGATGCTGACAGCCACCTGATGGAGCTGCCGGATTTTCTGACAGCGCATGCTGATGCTAATACACGCGAGCAGCTACCAAATCTACTGGACGCATTAACCGGGCAGTTTGATCCCCAGTCCTATGCCGGAGTCGTTGGCCATGCGCCTCAGGTGGTTGAACAGTTAGTCGCATTGGGAGATAACCTAACCAAAGGTCCTAAGTGGCACGATGCGCTTGGTGCCTTTAACACCGCGGAGAGGTCGCAGGCGCTCGACCTACTTGGTTTTCAAAGACAGGTTGTATTTTCGTCTTTCTGTGCCCGACTGATCTTTGACGCAGTGAACGATGATGTTGCCTATGGCGCCGCGGCAGCCCACAACAGGGCCATGGCAGCATTCTGTAATGCCGATACCAGGCTGATAGGGGTCGGTATGGTGCCGCTGCAGGACGTAAGCCGAGCGGTCGCCGAGATTGAGCGGGTTAAAGCCCTTGGCCTTGGCGCGGTCTGGATTCCGGCAGATGCGCCCGGCGGGCGTTCTCCCGGTCATCCAGCACACGATTCAATCTGGTCAAGCCTTGCAGAAATGGGTTTGCCGTTTATCCTTCATGTAGGCAGTGCGGCGTTGACGATCGGCGATGCCTGGATGAATGACGGTAAGTCCGACACGGTATCTGCGCGGGGTGGCGCAGAAGTGATCGGCAGCAAGGATCTGACATCAATTCACTTTGCTACTAACCGTTTTGTTTCGACCTTAGTACTTGACGGTGTACTTGAAACCTATCCCGCACTGAGGGGCGGCGTGATTGAGATCGGTGCCGGATGGGTTCCGGATATGATTCGCCGGCTTGATCATGCGGTAAAAATTTGGGGTCGTTCGGAGCCTCAACTGCAAAAAATGACAAGACTGCCATCAGAACAAATATCCCAGCAGATGCGTTTTACGCCTTACCCTTTTGAGGATGTCGCTCAGCTAGTGTCAGAATCCAGCTCGGAGCTTTATCTTTTTTCTTCGGATTACCCTCACGCGGAGGGCGGTAGAGATCCATTGGGACGGTTCTCAAAAACCACAGAAAGTCTCACCGCGATTGAGAAAAATCAGTTTTTTGCGACTAATTTTCAGTGTCTGTACCCAGGTGGCTAGCCAATAGGGTCGTTATTTCCTCTTCGGTCCAGCCAACCAGTCTTAGTTGCAAGTCATTTAAAACCGGCGCGGGAGGGCGGGCATATTTAGTTGGATCTACAGCAATGAGGTCTGGAAATTTATCAGCGTTGACACAAACATCACTCCAATTGGTTGTTGATGTCATGTTTTCCACAGCAGCTTTGCGGCGAGAAATAACCGTCGCGTTAGATTTACGCCGCGGCATCATACAAATCAGGCTGATCGCGCGCACAAGTTCACTATCGTTAAGATGTTTGGTCGCAGGATTAGTCGGTGGACTGCTGCAGTGAATTGTCCTTGAATCCCAAAGCATCAGGTCGCCCGGTTCCAGGTTCCAGGTTCCAGGTTCCAGGTTCCAGGTTCCAGGTTCCAGGTTCCAGGTAACAGGTAACAGGTGGCAGGTAATGGGTTTCATATCAGCCAAAAGTGGATCATTTTTTGGGAATCTGAAATGGTCAATGCTCTTGTCTATGCGGCTGAGCCTATCGGTATAAAGCGTCGGTATTTTTTCATGCAGGTGATG
>JABIVN010000170.1 GCA_018667205.1 Gammaproteobacteria bacterium
ATCCTGAAAATCCCGACAAAGATCTGACAGCGGTGGTAACAGGTGATCGCGACCCTGGCTATGGGTCAACCTGTAAGATGATTGCCGAAAGCGCCGTATGCCTTGCTGTGGATGATCTTGACGCCGCGGGTGGGATCATGACGCCAGCCTCAGCGATGGGTGATTTGTTGATTTCTCGTCTGGCTGAAAAGGGCGGCATGAGCTTTACGATTAAAGGTACGGAAGAATAAATCTATTCTTTTAGAGCGCTGCCTCTTTAGCCGGAATCAGCGTTCGTATAAGATGATTAAAGTCATCTTTCCTCGGTCGATCTAGCCACCAATGAAGCAGGAATTCGTTCACCTTCGCGTCCATTCAGAGTATTCACTGAGCGACGGGATGGTGCGAATCAAACCGTTGGTAGCAGAGTGTGTTCGCCAGAAAGCGCCAGCAGTCGCTGTGACGGACCGTAACAATCTTTTTGGGCTGGTTAAATTCTATAAAGCCGCCGAATCCGGTGGCGTTAAACCAATCGTTGCCAGCGACATCTGGGTGGTTGGTGACAATTCCAATGAAGAAGCAACGCCCTTGGTTCTAGTCGCCAGGAATGACAAGGGTTACCGGAACCTGTGTGAATTATTGTCCCATTCCTATTCCGAAGGCCAATCAATGGGTGTTGCCGGACTCACCCGAAGCTCGATTGCAGAGAAATCTTATGGCTTGATTTGCCTCTCTGGCGGGCGTGAGGGGGACGTGGGCAAGGCATTGCTAGCCGGTAACGTCGAAGAGGCAAAACGGCTAGCTAAAAGATGGCAAGAAATTTTTCCGGATGCCTTTTACATCGAGCTGCATCGAACCGGCCGAGTTTCTGAAGAAGATTACAATGTAATGGCGGTCGATCTAGCCATCGAGTTGGGCTGCCCCGTCGTGGCGACCAATGACGTGCGTTTTCTCGCTCAAGAGGAGTTTGAAGCCCACGAGGTTCGGGTGTGTATTCATGATAGTAGAACCTTGGACGACCCCAGACGGGAACGCCGCTATAGCGATCAGCAATACCTGAAAACCGCTCAGGAGATGATTGAGCTGTTTACTGACATTCCTGAGGCGCTCGAAAATTCGGTCGAGATCGCGAAACGCTGTAATGTAAGTTTGGACTTGGGTAATTATTACCTGCCCGAATATCCAGTCCCTGAAGGTATGACCACAGAAGCATTTCTCAATGACGTATCAGCCGAGGGGTTGAATGTGCGACTTGAGAAAATACTCGATCCAGCAAATGAAGTGCCTGCGGCCAAGAGCCGAAAAGAGTACGAAGACCGGCTGGCATTCGAGTTAGGCGTTATCAACTCGATGGGATTTCCCGGTTACTTTTTGATCGTGATGGAATTCATACAGTGGGCGAAGGAAAATGATATCCCCGTTGGCCCTGGGCGAGGTTCTGGTGCCGGGTCACTGGTCGCCTATGCCTTGAAAATAACAGACGTTGACCCTCTCGAGTATGACTTGCTCTTCGAGCGGTTTCTTAATCCCGAACGCGTGTCCCTTCCGGATTTTGATATCGATTTTTGTATGGATGGTCGAGACAAGGTTATCCAACACGTGACCGAGCGATACGGCCGGCAAGCGGTTTCCCAGATTATTACCTTTGGCACCATGGCGGCGAAGGCCGTGGTCAGGGACGTTGCACGAGTTCAAGGCAAGCCTTATGGTCTTGCGGACAAGTTGTCCAAATTGATCCCTTTCGAACCTGGTATGACGTTAACGCGGGCCCTGGAAGAAGAGCCGTTACTAGAAGAGTTTGTGAGAACCAGTGAAGAAGCCGGTGAAATCATGGAGATGGCTTTTAAGCTGGAGGGTCTTGCTCGCAATGTAGGCCGTCATGCGGGTGGTGTTGTGATTGCGCCAACCCGATTGACCGATTTTGTGCCGACATACTGTGACGAAACGGGCGGTGGTCTGATGACCCAGTTCGACATGAACGACGTCGAGCAGGCAGGTCTGGTTAAGTTCGATTTTCTGGGGCTGCGTACCCTGACAATTATCGACAATGCTGTAAAAAGCATTAACCAACGAAATAAACTGCAGGGTGAGCCTCAGGTCGATATCGAAACGATACCGCTTGAAGACGGCAATATTTACGCAGATCTGCGACAAGCGAAGACGACTGCCGTATTCCAGCTTGAGTCAAGGGGTATGAAGGACCTGATGAAAAAGGTCAAACCAGAGCGCTTTGCGGACATCGTTGCGCTGGTGGCGCTGTTTCGGCCGGGTCCAATGCAGTTGGCAGACGATTTCATTAACAACAGGAAACTGGGGCGTGAGAACGTCGACTTTTTGCATCCCAGTTTGGAACACGTATTGGAAGACACCTTTGGTGTCATGCTTTACCAGGAACAGGTGATGCAGATCGCTCAAATTCTGGCCGGGTATACGCTGGCTGATGCCGACCTGCTGCGGCGAGCAATGGGTAAGAAGAAACCCGAAGAAATGGCCATGCAGCGAGAGATATTTTTAGCAGGTGCTACCGCCAACGATGTCGAGGCGAAACAGGCGGGTCATATCTTCGACCTGATGGAGAAGTTTGCTGGCTATGGCTTCAATAAGCCTCACTCGGTTGCCTATGCGTTGATTGCCTATCAGACGGCCTGGCTAAAACACTATTTTCCCGCCGACTTTATGGCAGCAGTGCTGTCGGCCGACATGCAAAATACAGACAAGGTCGTCACGAACATTGAAGAATGTCGAGAAATGAAAATGAGCCTGCAGCCACCAGATGTTAATCGCGGTGGTTTTCGTTTTATTGCCGACACTGAATCAAGCATCGTTTATGGCCTGGGCGCGATCAAAGGCCTGGGTGAAGGACCAATTGAGTCCATCGTCAAGTGCCGAGAAGCAGAGGGTTGTTTCGGGGACCTTTTTGAGTTTTGTGAAAAAGTTGACCAGAGAAAAGTGAATAAACGTGCCCTTGAGGCGCTGGTTGGCAGCGGTGCACTGGATCAGTTGGTGAGCCAGGTGCCTGCGGATTGTCCTGATGTCATTGGCTTTAAACGAGCGTTATTGATGGCGAACCAGGAAGAAGCTGTTGGTCTTGCAGATCAGAAAGCCAAAAACGAGCTTAGCGGGTTGGTTGATCTTTTTGGTAGCGAAGTCCTGGTGAGTGATTCCGAAGAAGGGCGTTACAACCATACTGAAAACTTGCGTAACTTATCTTTTAAGGACCGGTTGGGCAAAGAGAAAGACTCCCTTGGGTTATTCCTGACCGGGCATATGGTTGATGAGTACAAAGAGGACTTTGAGCACTTCACTGACCTGCGTCTGAGTAGACTCCGAACGGGCCAAAGTGCGGTCACCGTGGGTGGGCTCGTGTTCGCGATGCGGGCGATGAAAAGTAAACGCGGTGGCACTAATGCGTTTGTGACGCTGGACGATAAAACCGGCCGTCTTGAAGTTCAAATATTCGGTGACTTGTATGATCAGGTTAGGGAAAAGCTGAAAAAGGACGAGATTATATTTGTGCGAGGGTCCATCGAGGACGATGATTTTACGGGTGGCAAGAAGATGCGGGCGACTGAGGTGATGACCCTTGAGGAAGCCCGGGCAAGAAAAGTATCCCAGCTAAAGGTCGAGATCGATGCCTGTCACTTGTGTGATGGTTTCATTGAAAAACTTGCCGGAATACTTCAACCCTTTCGTCCAAGGGATACGGTCGGTTGTCCTGTCGCTGTCAAAATCGTGAATAAGCTGTCGCAGGGAGATGTGATTCTTGGCGATGACTGGCGAGTCATCCCCCATGACGACTTGCTCCAGAACCTGAAGGAACATTACGGTTCGGAGAAAGTTCACCTGCAGTATGCCTGAGGCGGGTTTCGTGCACGAAAAAACCTGGATCGAAACCCTGCTGCATTATCTCCAGAATCAGAAAATTAAACGTCTGGTCGTCGGCCTTAGCGGCGGCGTCGATTCGGTCGTCCTGCTGGATCTTGTGAGCCAGATCAAGAACGTTCCGGTTTCAGCGTTACATGTTAATCATCAACTCCACCCTCGGTCTGATGAGTACGAAAGCTTCTGCATTGCCCTGGGTAAGAAATACCAGCTTGGCGTGCACTGTCAAAGGGTTGCCGTCAGTGAGCAGGGAAGCCTTGAAGCCAGAGCCAGAGAGGCCAGGTACGAGGTGTTTGAGCAGCATTTGGTCCAAGGTGATCTGCTGTTGCTTGCGCACCACGCGGACGATCAGGTAGAAACGGTTCTGTTCAGGTTGTTTCGTGGCGGCAGGGTGCCTGGGCTTGAAGGAATGCCGGTTACCAGGGCGATCGGCAAGGCCTTGCTGCACAGGCCGTTGCTGGGAGTTCTGCGCGCTGATATCGAAAAACATGCCAGGGAGCATAAGCTTGTCTGGTGTGAAGACCCGACGAATGCCGACGTTGATGCCGACAGGAACTATATTCGGCACAAGGTTATGCCCGTGATCGATGATCGTTTCCCCGGTGCTAAAAAAGCACTGCTGGCGGGCTTGGGGAGAGACCAAATAGCCAGAGTGCAGCTGAACGAACGGCTAAGCGAGCAGTTGGAACAGGTTCGTGATTCACTCGATGGTCTGAGATTGAATCTATTGCGCCGGATGTCGCACCAAGAGCTGGTACTGCTTTTGACCCACTGGCTGGAAGATCTGAACCTACCGCAACCCAGTGGCAGAATGCTGCTAGAGTTGGCTGGTAATATTGCGAAGCAAAATAGAATTGATATGGCGGCTAGCGAACTCGAGTTTCGTGAGCAGGGCGATGTGGTCTACGTCTTGCGGCCATTACCACCCATGGTGTTTGTAAGTTGTCCTCTTGGTGACTTTGAATTTTCCGGCGGTCGTGTGTCTAGCAACGCCATCAAAGGGGGCGCGCTGCGAGCGTCATCGGACTATACGGTGGCTTTCCGGTCGGGCAAGGAAAAGATCCGAATAGGGAAGAATAGGGATATTAAAAATATTTTTCAGGAAAGCCGTGTCCCTTCCTGGCTCAGGGACCGGATCCCTTTAATCTACTCGGGGGATGAATTAGTGGCGATAGCCGCGGTACCTGACTGGCAGATCTCTATGAGGGTTGCCGACGGATGGGCGGCCGGGATCGAAGAAGAGGGCTTTAATGTCTCTCTTTCTCTGGCTGACAGCGTGCTGCGAGACTGCTGACAGTTTTAAAGAGATGCTTAAAAATGCTTGCCGTGTGCTGACGCGAAAATAACGGGCCGAAAGCCTGTCACGTCCAAGAATTACATTGAGGCAGATTGGCCTACGTGTTAGTCTGTAATCCCATCTTGGTCACACATCTTGCGACCTATATTTTTCAGATGGGAGTCCAATGTCTCGCTTTATTTTTGTTACTGGTGGTGTAGTTTCCTCTCTTGGAAAAGGCATCGCTGCAGCCTCACTCGGGGCGATTCTCGAAGCCCGCGGTCTGAATATCACCATGCTAAAACTCGATCCCTATATCAATGTGGATCCGGGAACGATGAGCCCACTGCAGCATGGCGAGGTTTATGTCACTGCAGATGGTACGGAGACAGATCTTGACCTAGGTCACTATGAGCGGTTTGTCCGCTCCTGCAGTAACCTGACCAGGATCAATAACTTCACGACTGGCAGGATCTACGCCGATGTCATCGCAAAGGAACGCCGGGGAGATTACCTTGGCGCCACTATTCAGGTGATTCCACATATTACAGATGCGATCAAAGCCAAAATTTTAAAAGCTGCCGAAAGCGCTGAAATAACCATCGTCGAGATTGGCGGCACTGTGGGTGACATAGAGTCCCAGCCATTTCTTGAAGCGGTCAGACAGCTTCGCTTTGAGATGGGGTCGAAACGGACGTTACTAATGCACCTGACCCTTGTGCCTTACATAGCAACGGCGGGTGAGACCAAGACCAAGCCAACCCAGCATTCAGTGAAAGAACTCCGCTCTATTGGCCTGCAACCAGACATCCTGATTGTCAGGTCTGATCACGAGATTCCAAAAAGCGCCAGGGACAAGATTGCACTCTTTACTAATGTCGAGCCTCAAGGGGTAATTCCCCTGATCGACGCAGACACCATTTATCGAATTCCATCGATGCTTAACGAGCAAGGCCTGGATGATATTATTGTGGATAGGCTTGGCCTGGAGGTTGGCCCGGCTGATCTTTCCGACTGGGAAAAAGTCGTCGATGCGCAGTTAAACCCCAAGCAAACGATAAAGCTCAAGATGATCGGTAAGTACATGGACCTGCTGGATGCCTATAAGTCTTTGAACGAGGCGCTTCTGCATGCCGGTATACAAACGCTTACTCGAGTTGATGTCGATTTCATTGATTCTGTCGAAATAGAAGAAAAGGGTATAGGCGCGCTGGTCGATGCCGATGCGATCCTGGTGCCCGGTGGTTTTGGTGAGCGAGGTTTCGAAGGTAAGGTGACTGCGGCTCGTTATGCCAGGGAAAATAAGATTCCCTATCTTGGCATCTGTTACGGCTTGCATGCTGCAG
>JABIVN010000171.1 GCA_018667205.1 Gammaproteobacteria bacterium
CGTTCGGCAGCGCCAGTAACGTCGGTACCACGGCCAGTTTCTCCGCCGAGGGGTCCTATGTGTTAAGACTCACAGCAAATGACGGTGATCTGAGCAGCTCCAGTGACGTTACCGTTACCGTGAACCCAGCGCCACCCAACAACATCGCCCCATCCGTCGATGCCGGGACAGCTCAGTCGATCACACTGCCGGATAGTGCGACGCTAAACGGCACCGCTAGCGACGATGGCTTACCCGCTTCGCCAGGTTCGGTCACGACAACCTGGAGTAAAATATCAGGCCCAGGCACCGTGGCTTTCGGCAGCGCCAGTAACGTCGGTACCACGGCCAGTTTCTCTGCCGCGGGGGCCTATGTGTTAAGACTCACAGCAAATGACGGTGCGCTAAGTAACTTCAGTGAAATGACCGTTACCGTGAGCCCAGAGCCACCATCGACAGGCTTAGTCATGGAAGTGGGTGAAGCCACCGGTGTCGGTAGTAGTTGGCAGACGATTACTCTAGCCAATACCTATGCCTCGATGGTTGTTGTTGCGACGGTGGAATATCCCTCCATTGCCAGCCTGCCTGCGGTCAGCCGAATACGCAATGCGGTCGGGAACAGTTTCGACCTTCGAGTACAAAGCCCTAGTGAAACTAACCTGTCTGGTTATAGCGTTCACTACTTCGTGGTTGAAGAAGGACTTTACAATCAGGCCGACCACGGTGTCGATATGGAAGCGGTTAAGGTTGTCGGCAGTTCAACTTCGAGAAAAAGCAACTGGATAACTTCCGAAACCCGTTCTTATCAAGGGAGTTATACGAACCCCGTGATTACCGGCCAAATAATGACCTACGCTGACACGCAATGGTCTTCTTTTTGGGCATCGAGTAACGGCAGTCGTAACAATCCACCTAATGGCAGTAGCTTTGCTGCAGGTAAGCATGTCGGAGAAGATACGAGTACTTCTAGACAGGTAGAGACCCTTGGTTATGTGGTCATTGAGTCAGGATCGTATATCGCTTCCGGGATAGGAATTTATGCGGTCGTCAGCGCGGACAATATCCGCGGCGTAGATAATTCCTCGAACGGATATACGGTTCCCGTATCCGGCTTGTCGAATCCAAATCATGCGATCGTTGGTAGCGTCGCGATGGATGGAAATGATGGTGGATGGCCGGTGTTACTCACTAGTAATCCCGTCTCTTCTTCTCAGGTCAACGTTGTCATTGATGAGGACCAGGTCAGAGACGGTGAAAGGCGACACACCACCGAACAAATCTCTCTCATAGTGTTTGAGTAAAACTATCGTCCTCAACATCTTAATCGGGAGTGCTAGAAGCCAGCACACCAGGACAAAGGCACGCCCGTTATGAGCGTTATGGCCTATCCAGCCAGTGATCATCCCGGCGTTGCTGACCACTCATTTGGTCCAACGCAGCGGTCAATAAGGCATTAGGGAACGGAATAAGGCGTCACTACCTGATCACACCATAAACACGGGTAGGTTTTATCCTTAGAATCACCCGCTGCTGACTGGTCAACCAGCCCTCAAAGTCCGCTGGTTCCTCAAAACCCGTGTTTTGTATGTTGTCGAACACTAACCTCGTATTGCGCACAAGGTTCTCCTTTTCGATGACCACATCCCCCTCTATCGAAACGAAGTTAAATGGCTCCTTATTGGGAACAATACAAAGATTAACCCGGCAGTCTTTTTCGAGCGTCTTACGCTTAAATGTCGTTCCAGGCGTACTTACTACCAACTCATCACCATCCCGCGCGTAGGCAACGACTGACGAAACCGGGCTACCACTTTGGCGCAGGGTCGTTAGTACCGCCCACCTGTATTCGCTGATAAACTGGTCAAACGCTTCGTTATCGGAAATCATGTTCTTTACCTTCAGGCGGAGTGGATAGCTATCATGCCCGACAATAAACGGAGATCCCATGCCCAAATTAAATAGCGACGAACAGACAGATTTTCTTGAGACACCTGGAATTTTGATGCGCATTTCATGCGTGCGACCCGACGGCAGCCCACTGGTCACTCCTATCTGGTTTGTGCTTCATGAGGGGAGCATCTGTTTTACACCAAGAGCACAGTCAGAATGGTTCGGATGCCTGCGGAATGACCCCCGCGTCGCTCTCTGTATCGATGAGGAAGCGCTGCCTTACCGAAAGGTAATTGTCGAAGGCGCAGCAGAATTGGTACACGATCTGGGCGAAGATGATGCCTGGCGCGATCTCTATCGAAGTATTGCGCAGCGATACGTGCCCGCAGAGGCTGCAGAGGCTTACGTCCAAAACACGATCGATCAGGCACGTGCCCTTTACAGGTTGCCCTTGGATGAAAGCGTGGTTAAAAGCTGGCGCATGCCACTGGAAGGTGAGTCACAGACCGGTATCTGGCACCAACGTTATTATGCACCCGGCACAAAATTCTCAGAAACTTGAAACGGTGCCGTTGTCATTCTCATCTAACTTTCTAAACACTAGCAACTGGTTGTTGGCAGGCATCGGAAGGTCATCAATCAGTTTTAGTTGCTGTATGTTCGCCTTAGACTTTATGAGTTCAATGTCGCGAATACCACTGAGCACGTTATTCGCTTTGAGCCACCCATCGAACCTTTCATTGGACTCTGTTGTGAAGGCGCCTTGGTATTTATAGGGACCATAAAGAATGAACAAACCACCGCCATCAAGCAGGCTAGCAACGCCTGCCATCAGACCGGGTATTAAATCTGCTGAAATGATGTGCATCACGTTGGCGCAAAAGACCGCATCAAAGCGCTCGGTAATATCGAATTGCGCCACATCAAGGTAAATAGGCTTTTCCAGCCCTGTCAGTGAGATTCCTTTCAGGTTTCGTTCTAGTGCATCAAAGTACGGTTCCTTGTCGGCTGGCTGCCAGATGATTTCATCCAGTTGATTCACAAAATGTACCGCATGCTGACCTGAGCCACTACCGATTTCCAAAACCCGCGCGCCAGATACTAGTAGGCTCCTTAACACGTCTGCAATGAACTGTTTGTTGTTATCCGCCGCATTGCTGAAGCACTCAAAGTTGACGCTGACTTCATTTCGCATTTATGACACACTCTTTAACACTAAAATTTTTAGTCACTACCCTAATCATCATTAATTCCAAAGGAGAGCAAACATGGCCGCTTACTTTATCGCGCAATACACCGTAAATGATCCGGACCTTTACGCGGAGTACTCCGCAGGTGCAGGACCAACCCTTGCCAAGTATGGCGCAGAGCTCGTCGCTTTTGACGTTGCCGCAGAATCTGTTGAAGGTACCTCGCCCGGACCACAGACCGTTGTCATCAAGTTTGACGATACTGAAAAAGCAAAGGCATGGTACAACTCGGATGACTACCAGGCCGTAGTAGGAAAACGTTTGGCCGCTACTGAAGGTTTCTCGGTTATCTCACAGTCTATGAACCCAGGTGGCTAACCACCATCCCAGCTTTGACCCCTAAAGGTAAAAAAGCTTAAAGGTGACGGAGGGAATTAGATGCTAATTCCCTCCGTCCGCTTTATTGTCCGCTTTCTTATTTTTCCTTTTTTTTAACGCCCTCCATCCCCTTTTAGGCGCGCCAGACGCGTTGATTTACGGCGCCGAACATTTCTGACAATTCGACCCGCGAAGGCGTGACTTTCACAGCCACATAGTTTGGGTCAGTAGGCCCGCCCGGGAAAAAACTCTTTAGATCATAATCAAGTACATCCCACGCATGGGCCCGAGTTGCGTCGTCCATCAACAATTCAGCCTTGCCGCGACACATAATATGAATGAAGTTTGGCGGTGAAACCTGCCACTGGACATCCACCATAGGGTTGTTTGCCATTTGCTTTGCCTTAGGCGTGCCAGGACCTGTCGCCAGCCAAAGCACGGCACCTTCCCAAGTAGGGTGAACCATCCGAACTCTTGGTCCATTTTTACTCTGGGTAGCCCAGGCACTCCAAACGGCTGCCGCGCTTGCTTTACCTACCTCCTCAAAAAATGCGTCTTTTTCTGATGCGGAAACATCCACCATGGTTATCGTCTCTGTTTATAGTTGATGTGCAATTTTGGCAAACCTCTCAGGATAAAGCTGGGATCTGCTACTGGACGACCCTTGGATGCATCCAGCTCGAATTCCGCAAAATGTTCTACCAGCTCATAAAAGCCAATATTTAGTTCCTGCCTTGCCAGCGGCGCACCAATGCAATGATGAACGCCGGAGCCAAAAGCCATCTGCATACCGGCTTTCTCACGATCAACATCTACCGAGTCAGGGTTCGCAAACTGTCGTTCATCACGATTAGCAGCGCCATAGCGCAACATCATCATGTCGCCCTTTTTCAGGGGGTAGCCGCCTAACTCTGTGTCTCGCGCCACTAGCCTGGGTAATCCCTGCACCGGCGCTTCAATCCTAAGCACTTCCTCGACAAAAGTTTTGACCCGTTTCTCATCGCCGCGAATTTGTGCCTGTATCGTGGGGTCGTCACAAAGCGCCAGCATGCCCCAGCCAAAGGTGCTGGTCGTTGTTTCATGTCCGGCCACCAGGAACTGGTTAAGGACCGACAGAATCTCGCCATGGGACAATTCTCGATCAACGACTTCCAGCTTGGACGTTGCTAGGATCGTAATCATATCTTCTCTGGGCTCGACCCGGCGAGCTTCAATCAACTTGATCAGCAGCCTTTGCAGGTCCAAACCTAGTTGCATCCTGTGGATCAGGACTTCGGGTGGTACCGGGGCCATTTTCAGACCAGCAGCTGCCGCCGCTGCGGCTTCATAGAAAAACTCGCGGTCGTCATCCGGAATACCCAATCGGTCTGAAATGATTTCCAACGGCACGGGTCCTGCGAAAAGCCCCATGAAGTCTGCCGCTGTTCTTCCTTTCATAGCCGTGACGTTTTTGTTAATCACGGCGCGAACACTCTC
>JABIVN010000172.1 GCA_018667205.1 Gammaproteobacteria bacterium
GAAATTCTGAGCATGGAACGAAATACCATCAACCAGTGGGTCAACAGAAAAAAAGACCCTGACAACGAAAACGAGAAGGACTTTCCCAGCCATGTTCTGGCCGACATCGGCGAGCAGAGCAAGGCGTTCATCGAAAACCTGCCGGACGATGCCGCGGGAAAGTTTAAGGTACTGCAGGGCTATGAGTTCCTGAACACAGAAGCGCAAAAACAGTTCCTGAAATTAACGCTACAACTTCGCAAAGCCATAACTCAGTCTTTTTTCAAGAACGTCGAAAACATGGTTAACGAAATGTCAGATGACGACATCGAACGCATGACGAATATGGTGACAGACCTGAACGATATGCTGGTCAGAAAAATCGCGGGTGAAGGCCCCGAGTTTGCCACATTCATGGACAAGTATGGCGACCTGTTTGGTGACAATCCTCCAGCCAATCTGGACGAGCTACTTGAACAAATGCTGCAACAGGTCGCAGCAACACAGTCACTGTTTAATTCCGTTAGCCCTGACCCGCAACAGCAGCTGCAGAGCATGATGCAGGGAAAGTTTGGCGACCCGATGCTAGAGAGTGAGTTGGCGAAGCTTTCCAAGGAGCTGGACTTCCTTGACCCGCAGGGCAAACAGTACAACTTCTTGGGTCATGAAGAGCTCGACCTTCTTGCTGCAATGGCGCTAATGAGAGAAATGGCAGAGCTTGACCAACTCGAGCAGCAAATTCAACGCGCTCAGTACGACGGTAAAATAGATAACATCGACCGCGACCGGATTAAGGCGCTGCTTGGAGACGAAGCGCTGGAGAATCTCGACCGGATGAAGAAGATGCTCGAGATTCTTAAAGAAGCGGGCTATGTCAACAAAAATGGCAACAAGTGGGAACTCACGCCCAGGGGCACCAGAAGCTTAGGCCAAAAAGCACTGGTGGAGATTTATGCAAAACTGAAAAAACAGAACCTGGGTAATCACGCTACGCCCGAAGAAGGCAGGTTCGGCGAACGACTTGAAGAATCAAAGCCGTACGAATTCGGCGACCCCTTTCACCTGCATATGTCACGAACCATCAGAAACGCCCTGAATAGGGAAGGTCCCGGCGCGCCGGTTCAGCTGAAGACCGACGATTTTGAAATTTACCGTAGCGAGCTAGTTACCCAGACCGCTACCGTGTTAATGGTTGATCTATCCTGGTCCATGGCACTTCGCGGGTCCTTCCAGGCGGCTAAAAAAGTTGCCATGGCTTTACATCATCTCATTTCGTCTGCATATCCACGGGACAGCCTGTATGTCATAGGCTTTTCAGCTTACGCCAAAGAAATCAAAGCCCACGATCTGCCCTATCTCCAGTACGACGATTACCTCCTTGGCACAAACATGCAACACGCGCTGATCCTTGCAGAAAAACTTCTATCGAAACACCAACAGGGCACCCGGCAAATCATCATGATCACCGATGGTGAACCGACGGCGCACCTTGAGAATGGCAGCCCGGCCTTCGCTTATCCTGCGACGCCCACGACGATCAGCAAGACACTTCACGCTGTTAGGAGTTGCACCAAAAAAAACATTACGATTAATACCTTTATGCTCGACAAGCGTTACAACTTAAAGGCGTTCGTTGAGCAAATGACGACCATTAACGGCGGCAGAATCTTCTATGCGGAGCCTCAAAACCTGGGCGAATATATCTTGGTGGATTATGTCCAGAACAAGAAAAAGAAACTGACTCGCCGCTAACGGCAAACAAAAAGCGGCAGGGGGTTAAAACGGCACAGGCGCTTCAAAAGTCACCCGTTCTTTTGTTTCCGGATGATCAAACTGAATCTTGCTCGCATGCAGGCTAAGCCGATCCCTTGCCTTGAAGGCTTCTTCATGGGCGTAAAGATCACAGCCTAATATCGGATGGCCGATAGCCGATAGATGCAACCGAAGCTGATGACTTCGACCTGTCACAGGCATTAACTTGACCCGACTATAGCCCTCCGCGGCATCCATGACCTGATACCGAGTCAGGGAAGCTTTACCGGATTCAAGATCCACGACCTGTAACGGGCGGTTGTCCGGGTCCGGTCTTATCGGCAAATCGATCTCTCCCTCTTCCTTGTCTAACACCCCGTGAACCAACGCTATGTACTCTTTTTGGATGGTTCTTTCCCTGAATTGTCGATTCAGGTCACTGGTCGCTTTTTGAGACAGCGCAAGCATCATCAATCCTGACGTATCCAAGTCCAGCCTGTGAACGGTCCGCACATCAGGGTAGTCAACCAGCATTCTATTAAGGACACAGTCCTTTACAATCCTGCCCGGCACACTCAGCAGCCCCGAGGGCTTACAGACCACCAGCAAATGTTCGTCCGTAAACAACACCTGAACCGGATCAAAACAGGGTGCTGGAATATGAAAGGTGTAGTTAGTTTTTTCAGAAGGTGACATTGTCGTATAGTGCCCGATTGACCCGGGAATTTCCCAGATAATCCATAACTTCTAACGATGATGGTCTGCCTTCCAATTGCAGTGATTTTCATATTCAAACAATTGCAAATTTCAAACCTTCAAAACCTGACCAACCTGACCAACCTTAAAAGATTAGCGAGTATTGAGCTTGGGAAACTTGGGCTTGGGAAACTTGAGCTGGGGAAACTTGAGCGCGGTGATCGAAAAGCGCAACCGCCGTAAACGGAGTCACTCCTGCGATGCACTATCATTCCTCACATCAACTTTTCACGGCTCTAAAAGACAACTGGTGCAAATAACGTAGGCATGCTGCGGGTCGTTCAGGTTCGTTAAGAAACTCACTTCTTGCTCTAACTTCCGGTGTAGCATGGCCATCGGATCATTTTTTGTCATCACCTCAGAGCTCGCTATTTCGCTCGCCAGCAGTTTCATCACTTTTTGCTGAGTGGTTACTTCTGGTTCTACATGCCAGGTTGAATAGTCATCAACCCCGGCGAGTTTTGCAGCAGATTCAATCGCTTTTTCCAGGTCTCCAAGATTATCTACCAATCCAAGTTCGAGGGCTTTGTCGCCGGACCAAATTCTACCTTGAGCAATTTCATGCACGTCATCCACCGACATATTTCGACCTTTGGCGACGGTTTCCAGAAACTGCTGGTAGCCTGAGTCGATGACTACCTGAATAAATTTCGAGTAAAGCGGGGTTACCCCACGCTCGATACTAGCGCCCCCTGTGATAGGTGTTGTCCCCACGCCGTCGCTATAGACACCATAACGCGCCAGGGTCTTTTCAATCGTGGGTATGAAACCAAAAATCCCTATGGACCCTGTCACTGTGGTTGGC
>JABIVN010000173.1 GCA_018667205.1 Gammaproteobacteria bacterium
GCCGGAGTTTGGTGCTTTGTTCGATCCGGCTGATGTTGCAATTGAGCTTGGTCTGGAGCCGACAGATATTGATGAAAAATTTCCCTGTCGAAACGTTTCGACTGGCCTGGAGTTCTTGCTGGTACCACTGCTTTCTTATGCGGCACTGAAGAATGCCGCTGTGGGACAGGGTCGGTTAGCGCACTCGCATTTCCTGTTTTGTGCAGGAGGGTACAACTCGGAGCAACGGGTCCAGGCGAGGATGTTTGCCGCGAAATTGGGGGCTATGGAAGACCCGGCAACCGGCAGTGCGAACGGTTGTCTGGCGGCGTACCTTGCCGAGTATGAGTATTTTGGCCCCGGACCGGTCGATGTCAGAGTGGGACAGGGGTACGAAATTGAGCGACCCTCACAGCTCTACCTGCAAAGTGAAAAACGGACGGATGAATTCTCGATTCGTGTTGGTGGCAAAGTGCGGTTAGTCGCCGAGGGCGATTGGAAAATTTAGCGTTAAATGTCAACAGTGATTTAGTCATGGGGTCGTTTTTGATGATCCGAGTTGCCCCGTCGTTGTTAACAAACGACAACGAGTGGTCGGTCGATTAATCCGCTGGCACCAGGTTGAATGGTTTCGGGTTGGATGCCCCGAGAAACTTGATCATTTCTCCATAGCGGTCAATTCAGCGACAAAGCAGGGTCCTTGCTTGCCAATCCCGGGCCTGCGCGGTGACCTTGGGCTAGGTGATTTTGGGCTCAGAGATGACTGGTTTTTTCCGGTTAGCGATACTTCGGATGGCCGTCAAACGATTCAGCCTACAGGAAGTGGGGGCGGTCAAATTGATTTACAGGCCACTTTTGTCAGACTTTGTGAGGACGGTGGTCCTGTTCTTACTGCTGTCCAGCGTCTCGGCTGTCAGACGTCCGGTGAGGTTACTAATGGTAAGTGCCCACTATTAACGCGCTATTAGCGACTGGCTATATTCTATTTTTATTGTTCAACAGCGCTTAGCCGTTGGATACCAATGCAAGTATTCAAAAGCATCCGGGATGCCTTGTAATGCCGGAACCGCAGTTCTGAGGTCGTCACGATGAAACCGGGTATGTTTCCGTTAGTCATCATCTAGCCGCAACTAGGATCGTTTAGCAGCGCTTAATCGGCCCGCTAGTAAGTGCTTACAATACAGCCCCGAGCAAGTTGGTTGAGTTTGAACTCGTGTTCCTTTGTCGGTGTTTAGTGCTAAGGTTCGGGGCAAATTTCCAAGGATCTGGCGAACATCCATGAGTGACCCTATTTCAGACGTATCACCTTACGGTCATGCGATCGGGATGTCTGTGCAAGACACAACGAACGCCAAACTGACTGTCAAGGTCCCCTATGCGGCACACCTGGTTGGCGATCCAGACACCGGCGTTATTCATGGCGGCGTAATCACTGCCGCGTTGGATAATGCCTCCGGGTGGGCCGTAAGAGTGAGCAAAGACTGGCACGACGATCTAAGTATGGCGACGCTGGACATTCGAATTGACTATATGAAGCCAGCGACCCCGCACGTTGACTTGTTTGTTACGGCGGAATGCTTCAAGCGAACCAAAACGATTGCTTTTGTCAGGGCCGTTGCTTATCACGAAAGCCAAGACGATCCGGTGGCGACATCGGTGGCAACCTTTATGATGGGTACGCCCAACCAACCAAGGCCCTGAAACATGCAGATATTGAAACAACTGAGAGAAGAAGGCCGCGCAGAGGATATGCAGGCGTTGCTCGATCATATTCCCTACGCGAAGTTTATGGGTGTACAGGTCGACAGAAAGGGCAATGAGGTGACGACCATCCTGCCGTTTGATGAAATATTGATTGGTAACACGATCCTCCCGGCGTTACACGGTGGTGCGATTGGAGCGTTCCTCGAACTCACCTCTTTGATCCAACTTTTGTTTAACACCCAATGCGAGAGTCTGCCCAAGACCGTCGACGTTTCAATTGATTACCTTCGTTCGGGTCGGCCGGTAGAAACCTTTGGCCGTGCTGTGGTGACTCGGCAGGGACGTCGTGTGGCCAATGTTCGTGCCGAAATCTGGCAGGATGAGTTCAATAAGCCCATTGCCGCGAGCCATGGCCACTTCCTGCTAACGCCCGTCTAGCGATCGACCTCCGATTGTCTACCCTACTTTTTAACGGTGACTTTTTACGGGGATGGAGAGAGCTAACCCGTCCTGCCAATTCTGTAAGGGTTGATCCACGGGATAAATGTGATGTTTACTCGGCCCACAATTTCGTTATCCTTCACAGTTGAATTCATTCACTATTCCTGAGAGGAAGATCCATGGGAGATGTATATATAGTAGAAGCTTGCCGGAGCCCAATTGGTAAGCGGGGCAAAGGGCTGGCTGGTCTGAAACCAGCTGACCTTTTAGGTAAGGTACAAAAAGCCGCGCTCGATCGAAGTGGCATTGCGCCAGAGAAGATCGACCAGGTCGTTGGTGGCTGTGTTTCTCAGGTAGGCGAGCAGACTTTTAATATCGCCCGTATTGCTTGGTTGAGTCAGGGATTGCCGCTTGAGGTGGCATCTACAACCGTAGACGCCCAGTGTGGTTCGAGCCAACAGGCAACGTCCATGGCTGCGTCGATGGTCGGTGCTGGTATCGAGGATGTTGTGATGAGCTGTGGTGTTGAAATGATGTCTCGCGTACCGCTGGGTTCAGCAATGAAAGGTGGCTCTCCGATGGGCGAGAACTATGCGAATCTTTTCCAGCCAACCAGTCAGTTTATAGGCGCGGCGATGATCGCCGAGGAATATCAGGTTACTCGTCAGGATACAGACCAGTTCGGGCTGGAGAGTCAGGAAAAAGCGATCCAAGCTTGGGCCGAGGGTCGATTTGATCGCGAAGTTGTCGCTATTGAGGCGCCGATTCTAGATGAAAAGTTCGAGCCGACAGGTGAAACCCGGATGATCACAAAAGACGAAGGACTTAGGGCAACTACCCTTGATTCTCTCGCGGGCCTGACGCCAGTGCCAGGGCAGGAGATTCATACCGCGGGTACAAGTTCACAGGTTTCGGATGGGGCTGCCGCGATCATTATGGCTTCAGGTGAAGCCTGCGAACGTCTTGGCGTTAAGCCTCGTGCAAAGATTGTGTCCACAACACTTGTTGGGGTTGACCCTGTCACCATGCTAAAAGGGCCTATTCCGGCAAGCCGTAAAGCGTTGGAACGCGCCAATTTGACGATTGACGACATCGACGTGTTTGAGGTCAATGAGGCTTTTGCTTCCGTTGTTCTTGCCTGGCAGAAAGATCTTGGTATTGATCCATCAAAGGTTAATATCAACGGCGGTGCGATTGCACTGGGTCATCCTACGGGCAGTACAGGCGCGCGTTTGATTACCACAGCGTTGCATGAACTTGAGCGCACCGGCGGCCGGTATGCGCTTATTGCGATGTGTTGCGGTGGTGGCCTTGGAACAGGGACTATTATCGAACGTCTTGACTAGGCTTACCTAGCAGGCACAAAAAAAGGGGCGTAAGCCCCTTTTTTTGTGCTGGTACTGGTTACTTTTTGTCGAAGGCAATACTGAGCCCGGTCATGCCATGGAGGAGGGCATTTGCCGAGAACTCCGGGTCTGATGCACCTTCGGAAAGCCTGAAGTTTTCCATACGATCCAAGATTATCTTGAAACCGATGTTCATTTCGCGGCGACTGAGTGCTGCGCCAAGACAATGATGCACACCTTTGCCGAATGCAACCTGGTCTTTCAGGTTGTCGCGCATCAAGTTGAATTTAGCCGCCTCTGGAAACTGGCTGTTGTCGTGGTTGGCAGACGCAAAACGGGCAAATAGTATTGAGTTCTCTGGGATGGTAACCCCATGCATTACGACGTCTTTAGTGGTCCTGCGAAACATGTTTGAAGATGGGCTTGAGA
>JABIVN010000174.1 GCA_018667205.1 Gammaproteobacteria bacterium
ATGAGTGCACGATAATGAGTGATCAGGAAGAAATGGTAATTGACACGGTGAGTGATGATCCAGTGCAAGCGCCTGCCACGCAGCCTGCAACGGATAAATCCGTCAAGAAAGGACTCCTGGCGGTCGTCTCTCTTATCGTGCTGACACTCTCCTGGTATCTGTTCGCGGAGCGTTTCACACCATACACCACGCAGGCACGGTTGGAAGGTTATATTGTGGGGGTCGCCCCACAAGTCTCGGGTGTCGTTCGAGAAATTTGGGTGTCCAATAACCAGTCGGTTGAGATAGGGCAAAAACTATTTCAGATTGATCCGACACAATATGAGATCGCGCTGGCGAAGGCGAATTCAAACCTTGAAAGCGCCCAGCGTCAAATTGACTCTGGCAATGCAGCGGTTGATGCTGCCCGGGCCAACCTGGTTGCTGCAAAAGCGAATCAACAAAAAGCAGAAAAAGATGCTGTCAGGCTGGGACGTCTTTATAAAGGTGATCCAGGGACCGTTTCATTGCGTCGACTTGAAGTTTCCCACGCAAGCCGGGATCAGGCTCGTGCAGGCGTGACCGGCGCGATGGCAAAGATCGAGCAGGCAATCGAACAAAAAGGCGGCGATGACGACAGTAACAATGGCATTTTGAAATCTGCAAGGGCCGCTGTTGATAAAGCGGAGCTGGACGTTTCACGAACCGTCGTTAGAGCCTCCACGAAAGGTTTGATTACAGATCTGCGCTCGGACATTGGTCTGTTCGCCGCCACGGGAAGTCCGGTAGTGACTTTGATTTCCTTAAATGATCTATGGGTCAGCGCGCAATTCAAGGAGAACAACCTGGGACATTTAAGACGTGGCAGTCCCGTAGAAATTCTGTTCGACGCACTGCCAGGTAAGGTCTTTGAAGGTAAAGTGCGTAGCGTTGGTTATGGCGTTGGCAGTGGCCAAGCATCGCCCAAGCCCGGTACTCTTCCAATCATTAATAACAATCGTGATTGGTTACGACAATCACAGCGGTTTCCGGTCATTGTTACCTTTGACCCTCTGGCATCAGATGAGATGACTCGTCAGTTGCGAATTGGAGGCCAGGCTTCCGTGATCGTATACACACAGGGAGATGGGTTCCTTAAGACGCTTGGCAGGGCCTATATGCGCTTTATGAGCATGATGTCTTATGCCTATTGAGTGCCGCCTAACGCGAAATGCGGGCCTGGTATGTCCATAGGGTCGCGCCGAGTCTTTAGGCTCAGCCTAACCGTGGCGCTTGCCTTGGTAATAGCCTACGCGATGGCATCGCCATTGCCTCACCTTGCACCAATTTTTGCTTGGTTATTGACGATGGAGCCGAAAAAGCCTCTTGGATTCAAAGGCCTGCTGGTTTTGGTCCCGGTTACAGCGCTAACAACCGGTACCGGACTGCTAATGATCCCGCTACTGTCTGATTATCCTGCCACGGCGATATTGGTGGTCCTGATTGCACTATTTTTCAGCACTTACCTCTCTGTCAGCCTGGGGCAGGTCACGGTTGGTATGCTGTTGACTATTGGTATTACGCTTATTTCAGCTGTCGGGACGGTCAGTTTCGTTGCGGCAATCGGAGTAATAAATGGCTTTCTGATGGCAATCGTCATCTCTATTTCGTCTCAGTGGCTGGTTTACCCGCTGTTTCCTGAAGACCCGGTCTCCCTGGAGCCACCAGCTGAACAAGTCGGTAATGAACATGCGCTGTGGATCAGCGTACGAACAACGCTGATCGTTATACCGGTCTACCTGCTTTGTCTTACCAACCCATTGATGTACACGGCTCTAATCCTAAAGTCGGTATCTCTGGGGCAGCAGAGTACTGTTGGGGACACGAAAGCTGCAGCGAAAGTGTTGTTGGGTTCTACGCTGATGGGCGGCGTGCTGGCCATTGTGTTCTGGTTTGCGCTTAAGCTCAATGTAAGTCTTTGGATGTTTTTCTTATGGATGTTGCTTATCGGTATTGGGGTGGCTGCAAAAATATATGGATTGAGAGCCAGTAAGTACTCAGTCGATTTCTGGTCGACAGCTTTAGTCACCATGTTGATTTTGCTGGGCCCGGCAGTAGCAGACAGTGCGAATGGTAAGGATGTTTATCAAGCTTTTGCTGTCCGCTTGAGTTTGCTGTTTGCGGTTGCTATTTACGCTTGGATTACCGTGTTGGCGCTTGATCAGTTGCGCGTCAGGCTGCGTAGGGGAAGTTCTTCTTTATCGGCGACCTCAGCCACGATAAACGGCTAGTTGTTTTGCTGTTGTGACTCTTTTGTGACTCTTTTGTGTCGGTGCAGTGATTGAACCTGCTTGTGCTTCAGTGTAGCTTTGTCGGTTCATCAAGACTGTAACCAGGAGTATTAGCACTAACATGGCGGATAAAAAACCAGAAAACAGACAAGTCCTTATTGATACGTTGCCAGAGGGCAAGCTGGCAGCGGACAACTACAAGCTGGTCTCTGGCCCGATACCGATAGCCGCGGAACACGAGGTGCTCTGTCGAACGCTGATGGTAACGATTGCAGCGGGTAGCCGTGCGGGTCTGCAGGGTAGTGCCAGTTATGCCGGAGCACCCAAAACTAATATTGTGATGAATGGCACAGGTGTCGCTCGAGTGGAGCAGAGTAATTCAGAGGCTTTCGCCGTGGGTGATTTGGTGGTGTGCCCGAGCGGTTGGCAGGATTACAGCGTTAACAAAGCGTCTCACTGCACAAAGATTGACGATGATATTGATATCGGTCACTACCTGGGTGCGCTTGGTACCAATGGTCTGACTGCCTACTTCGGATTGTTGAATGTTGGTCAGCCTATTGAAAATAATACTGTACTGGTGAGTGCCGCGGCAGGCAGCGTAGGTCATCTTGTAGGTCAGATAGCAAAAATTAAAGGCGCTAGAACCGTCGGCGTGACCAGTACCGCTGAAAAGTGCGAGATGCTGAAAGCGCGGCTCGGTTATGACGCTTCCGTGTCCTATAAAAGTGCGGAGTTCAGGGCTGAACTCAAGGCGGCTTGCGCCAACGGTGTTGACGTTTATTTTGACAATACCGGTGGAGAAATCCTGGGTGCGGCGTTGTTTCGCATGAATGAGGGTGGCCGAATTGCCTGCTGTGGTGTGGTCTCTCAGTACGATACGAGTAACCCGTCCGGTGGACCCAGGGGTGTTCCGGGTTTACTTATCAATAAGCGAATCAAGATGCAGGGGTTTCTGGTGTTCGATTACATGGATCAGTACAAGAACGCGAGGAGCGAGCTTAAGTCCTGGATAAAATCGGGAGAGTTGAAGCCGGTTAATGACGTTGTTGAAGGACTGGAGCAAGCGCCTGAAGCATTCGTCAACCTTCTTGCTGGTGGTAACGTTGGGACTCGAATGGTAAAGATTGCTGATGAGTAAAAGAGTAAAGGCGCCATAAGGGCGCCTTTATATTATTGTCATGTCAGGGCTGCAGACAGAGTTGTAGGCAGGGCGTGACACAGGGTGTAAGACAGGCTGTCAGCTAGCCGCGGAAACGTTCAGCTTGGTGTCCTCGCCACTTTTTGCAGCCGCCTTCATTCTAGCAAGTTCTTCCCAGCTCAAATAATTAGTCAGGCCATCTTTGTCGTAGAACAATACCGGTCCCTCGCAGATGAATAAATATTCAGTATCTTCAAGCGCGACAGTTTCGCCATGCAGTACGCCATTGGGCTCATAGTCATAATCGCCGGTGTTAAGAATGCCGTCGCGAACCTGTAACTGGCCCTTTAATATATAGGTATGAGCATCGGAGAGATGTTTATGAGGTGCGGCGGTATAACCTTTGCTCCAACGAAACAGTGCAACCCAACGCCCCGTTTCAGCGCCGGTCCAGAGTACTTTCATCCACGCCATGCCTGGCTCGGTTTCTATCCAGGGTTCGTCGGCACGGACGATGATGTCCGCAAGTTGGTCGTTAATAGGGGTAATATCTTGTAGCGGCATTAAATTCTCCAGTTAAGGTTGGGATCTTGTACTAAGACTACGCTTTTCTAGCGCTGCTGATAAGGGCCACGATACCAAGCTCGGTTGAGCTGGAATTTGTTATAGCATTAGGTTTAACAGTATTTTTGCATGAAGGGCTTAACGACAGTGATTGGGGGGAGGTTTCAAACTTGAAGGTGTTAATTGTCGGGGGTGGGGTTGGCGGCCTTACCGCAGCGCTTTGCCTTGCTAGACGCGGTAGTAAAGTGAGTATCTTCGAACAGTCACCGTTATTGGGCGAAGTGGGGGCAGGCCTGCAGTTGTCACCCAACAGCACACGGGTACTTCATGATCTAGGGCTTGAACGAGCCCTGCTTCGAAGTGCTTTCCTACCGAAAGGCACGCAATTTAAGCAATGGGACAACGGTAAGGTGATCGGAGAATCAATGCTGGGTGCCAGCGCCGTTGCCCGATACGGCTATCCCTATTACCACATGCATCGTCAGGATTTCCTTAAAGTGTTGGTTAATGCGGTCGAAGAAAATTCCAATATATCGCTCCACACGGGTCTGCAGGTCCTGGGGTTCACGCAAAATGATCAAGGTGCTAATTTGACTACGGCTGATGCAACGTACCAGGGTGATTTGCTGATTGGCGCGGATGGTATTCATTCGGTGATCAGAGCCGGACTCTGGGGTGAGGCAAAGCCTCGTTTTACTGGCAATATAGCGTGGCGTGCGCTGGTCCCTGCGAAGCGCTTGCCAGCAGATCTGATCCTACCCATGTCCACGGCCTGGTGGGGCCCCGAAAAACACTTTGTTCATTACTATGTGCGAAGCGGTGAACTCGTTAATTGCGTATGTGTCGTAGAAAAGAAAGGTTGGGAAGTGGAGTCCTGGAGTGAGCGGGGTGATTACACTGAATTTAAATCAGACTTTACCGGCTGGCATAGCGACATCCAACAACTCATCGATCATGCAGATAGGGGTTCGCTTTTTAAATGGGCGCTTTACGATCGCGAACCAATGGCCAAATGGGGTAAAGGTCGTGTGACTTTGTTGGGTGACGCCTGTCATCCGACGTTGCCGTTCATGGCCCAGGGCGCGGCAATGGCTATCGAAGATGCCGCGGTGTTAGCAGGATGTTTGTCTGGTGGCTCCGAGATTTCAGTGGCGCTGGCTCGATACGAGGACTTAAGGCGCGACCGTACTGCCAGCATTCAGCGTGGGTCAAGGCGCAATGCGACCGTTTTCCACTTGTCAGGCGTGAAGGCCTGGCTGCGAAACCAGGTGCTGAAAACTGCTCAAAACCGAACAATGGATGGTCTTTTCAATTACAACGCTCTCGGCGTTGCTGGTGATTAGTCAGCATCGTACTTAGCACTTGGTCATTGACCACGGTGTATACCGCGATACCTATGCAGTGCTGGCTGTTAAGGGTCTGCGAAATTCGAATCTCCCGCCGATCAAACTATGCTGCCGGTTGATATAGTCTTGCGTCAGGCCAGCTTTTCCGCAGAGTAACTAGCCTGAGAACGACAGCGTTTATGCCTCGAAAATGCGAAGGCTTTACAAAGTCGCGGTGTTGCCAGGCTTTTCAGGGGCCTAAAGTTCTTAACGACCGTTAACAGGAATGTCCAATATCAGGGGCTGTCAGGCACAATGGACCCTGGGCGATATTTTGTGATGTGGGATGATGAAAAAATTACTGGTTGTGATCGGGTTGCTGTGTGGTTTCGGCCTGGTATTTTGGAGCTACTTACAGCAAGCCAATGATTTTCAAGTAACAGGCAAGATGAATTTCTTTGGCCTGGATCAGGACGTTGATATTCGGCGGGATGAGTATGGCATGGCTTATATCCTCGCTAAGACCGATGATGACCTGTGGCGCGCGCAGGGATTTGTGACGGCACAGCATCGCTTGTTTCAGATGATCTCCTATTTCACTATCGTGCGTTCAGAAATGAGCTCGGTTCTGGGCGAAAGCCTGCTGCCACTCGACAAGCGCATGATCGCAATGGGGTTGAGAGCCAACGCACGCAAGCATATGGCAATGCTCAATGACGCGGACCTTCGTGCGCTTAATCTCTACCTCGAAGGGGTTAATGCTTACATCGAATTTTACCAGCACGAGCATCCGCTGGAGCTCTCGCTGGGCCTGTTTAAGAGCAGGCGTTGGGAACTGCTTGATCTGGTTTCGCTAATCCACTTTGGTGGATTTATCCACTCAACCAACATGACGGCAGAATTGCTAACGGCTGAATTGGTGGGCACCCTTGGACGGGATCTGGCAGCACAAATCCTGCCCCTAAGCCGGAACCCTGATAGAACTGGTCAAGAATATATGAGCGCTACGCTCGGTTCTGATGCCCAGACCCTGGGGTTAAAACTCACTTCCAGCTTAACCTCTCCTATTTCAGCATGGATACCCAGGCTTGGTTCGAACAACTGGGCGGTTAACGAAAATCGTTCAACGACGGGCGCAGTCATTGTCGTCAATGATCCGCACCTAGATGTGCGAAGCATGCCCGGAATGTTGCATCCTATAGGACTGCAGTCTCCGCATATTCAAGCTGTTGGGTATGCATTTCCAGGGGTGCCTGGGTTGATTGGTGGACGTACAAATCACGTGGCTTTTGGTGTGACTAATGCCTACGGCGATGTTCAGGATTTATATGTTGAAACAGTCAACCCGACCAACGACAACGAATACAAGAGTGGTACTGACTGGCTAACTTTTGAAAGGCATGAGCATACCTTCAACGTTAGGGATTCCTCCAAAGAGGCGGGGTATCGCGTGGAAAGGGTTCAATATCGGAAAACTATTCACGGTATTGTTGCATCGGATCTCGGACTTTTTGATGACAAGTTGCCTGGGCTGGACATTAGTTTGCGATGGGCCTTAGACGAGGGTAATCGTGGCGGCATCGGTGTTGTCAGTATGATGTATGCGAAAGATGTTTTTGAATTCGACCAAGCACTGGCTGAGTTTGACACCGTTATGTTCAATTTCGTTTTTGGCGATACAAAAGGCAATATTGGCCGCCGAAGCACCGGGCGCACTCCTATTCGATCAGATAAAAACGGTGCTTACATAAAAGATGGCGCAACGGTCGGCAGTCATTGGCAGGGCTGGATTCCGAAAGATGAGATGCCGGGACAATTTAATCCTGCGAGAGGTTGGGTGGGTACCGCCAATAACGACACCCGGAGTGATGATTACCCTTATTACTACTCAAGTGGATTTGCGCCTTCGTTTCGTTATCAAAGAGTTGCGGAACTCATAGAGGGAAAACCACGAACAAGCCCGGACGATCATCTTGATTTTATGCTGGATATTAAGAACCTTCAGGCCGAAGCATTGATGCCGCATGTTCTTGCCGCTCTGCAGGGAGACCCTGCTTTCGAAGCCTGGATGCCGATTCTTGAATCCTGGAATTTTGAAGAAAGAATTGACCTCGTGGCGCCTTCACTTTACCACGCGATTTACCATTACCTGGCTTATGTTATTGTTGAAGATGACTTGGGAGAAGAAGGTGCAAATAACTACACAAATAACTGGTACTTCTGGCAAGAGCGAGTCCAGCACCTGATAGGGCAGGAGTACGGAGAGTATTGGATTGACGACCAAAGGACGATTGGTAAGGTTGAAAACCTACATGACATGATTCGCAGAGCGGCGAAACTGGGTGATGCTAAATTACGCGCAACCTCGGGCCTCGATCCAACAACCCAGAAATGGGGTGAAATCCACAAGATCAGTTTTGTGTCGCCGTTACGTCGAAGCGGATTGGGGAGTCGCATTTTGGGTGGTGGGTCTTTTGCGAAAGAAGGCTCGGGAGAGACTTTAAATCGTGCCGGTTACGCGCGTACGGCGAATATTGAGGATGGTTTTGATTCGGCATTTGCAGCCAGTGCGCGACTCGTCATGGATCTGGCTGACGCCGAAAAGATTAAAGCGGTGGTGGCTGGAGGAGTGACCGCACGTCAGTTTAACGATCACTATGATGACCAGATCCCAGTCTGGGCTGATGGCGAACTATTGACCTGGTGGTTATCGAAAGACAAGATCCTGGAGTCTGTTGGGACCAATTTGACCCTGACTTCCAAGGCGAAAGAGGCAGATTAAGCGTTACGGTTTCCGCTGACTCAGGCCTTGGTGCTGGGGCCTATCTTTTAAACTTAGGGTAGAGAAATTCCCACGAAAATCGGGTTAAACTGTCCCTTGAAACCTAAAATTGGATTACCCCTGAAATCAAAACTCGTCAATGAACAACCTAGCACTCTGGCACGGGATGATGATCACCCCTACAGAACGGGGCCATGGCAACCCAATATGCAAGAGTATGACGCCACTGAACTGGAGGTCATTGGCGAGCTTCCAGCGGACCTGAACGGCATCTACATACGAAACACAGAGAACCCAGTGCATGACTCTCTTGGCCGTTACCATCCGTTCGATGGTGACGGTATGTTGCATTCAATTTGTTTTGACAATGAGCGGTGTGAATACAGGAACCGGTTCATTCGAACAGACGGCCTAGCGGCTGAAAATGCGGCTGGCAAGGCGCTTTGGGCTGGTCTTCGGGAAAGACCAGACATGTCCCTGCGGGATGGCTGGGGCGCGAGGACAAAACTAAAGGATTCATCCAGTACAGATGTCGTCATTCACGGTGGCGTTGCCGCAACGAGCTTTTATCAGTGTGGTGATATTTATGAACTTAGCCCAAGAACGCTCGACCCCATCGGTAAGGCAAAATGGACCGAAGGCATCACCCCTGGTTGGGGGGTTTCTGCACACACTAAAGTAGATGAGGCAACCGGTGAAATGTTGTTTTTCAACTACTCTACGCAAGCCCCGTATATGCATTATGGCGTTGTTAATAAACAGCGGGAGCTGGTTCACTACATTCCGATTGAACTGCCTGGTCCCCGCTTACCCCACGACATGGCCTTTACGACCAACTACGCGATTTTGAATGACCTTCCCTTATTCTGGGATGCGGAAGCGTTAAAGAATGGTGCCTATGCTGTCCGTTTCCATAGGCTTCCCAGTCGCTTTGCGGTTGTGCCCAGACGCGGCCAACCTGAAGATATCGTCTGGTTTGAAGCTGAACCTGCTTATGTTCTGCACTGGATAAACGCTTATGAACAGGGTGACGAGATTATTCTCGATGGTTACAAACAGGACCCAATCAAAGGCATGACAACGGAAGGTCTACCCGCTGGGCTGAAGCCTTTCACTATTCTGGACATCAACGCGATTGGTGCCCACGCCTATCGTTGGCGTTTTAATATGAAGACAGGGGCCGTGACCGAAGGTCCACTGGAAGCTGCTCTGTCGGAATTTGGTATGATAAACCCGGGCTTTGCAGGAAAGCCATATCAGTACTCCTGGGCGATGACAACGAAACCGGGCTGGTTCCTTTTTGATGGTCTGGTTCGATTGGATGCAACGACAGGGCAACGTCAGCAATACAAGTTCCCCGAAGGGGTTTACTGCAGTGAAAGCCCGATGGCGCCATCTCCGACCGGAGAAAGGGAAGATGATGGTTATGTTTTGACCTTCACGACCGATATGAATACAGACAGTTCCCATTGCCAGGTATTCGATGCCAGTAATATAGAAGCTGGACCGATGGCAAAGGTCGCCCTGCCGCAAAAGATCTGCGTTGGCACTCACGCCTATTGGGCCGGATCAAAACCAAAAGACGATCACCGCGACAACTGATTTCAACATACAAGGCTCCGGCGCTAGAACTCATAATGCGTTGATATTGATCATCCAACATCTGCAAACTAAGATGCTGCGGGAATAAGGGCTGGTTGAGTTGGCTGCCCAGCGGAATTCTCGCTGCCTGTTGCTACGTTTTAATGTCTGCTAGGATGCAGTCGCGTCTCTTTTCATGGTGTGGCATGTCCTCTAATCACTCTCTGCCTTTTTTCACTCGTGCCCTGGCTGCGCTCAAGGGGTTCCAGCGGTTGTCAATGGGGCTAGTTATAATCGCTGGTGCTGCCGCTATTTTACTGGTGTCGGATCTAGGATCGCGAAAAAACGCCGTGCGTGACACAGGTCAGGGAGCCGCTACTCAACGGGTTGCGGTCATACAGCATGCAACACTCGATGCGACGGACGACGGTGTTCGCGGGATTTTCGAAGCGCTGGCAAGTCGTGGTTTCCAAGAAGGTGTAGATCTGGAGTTTCTTCGATATAACGCGCAGGGAGACATCAGCACGGCTAATGCGATTGCGAAGGAAGTCACTAGCGCCGACCTCGACTTGATGATCACCGTGTCGACGCTGTCTTTGCAAACTGTCGCAAATTCAAACCGCTTTCAGACTTCACCGCGGGTTCATGTCTTTGGGCTCACATCGAATCCTTTCGAGGCAGGGGTAGGGCTAAATGCCGATGACCCACTCGATCATCCACCCTATATGGCAGGGCTTGGCAGCTTGCCACCTGTGCGGGAC
>JABIVN010000175.1 GCA_018667205.1 Gammaproteobacteria bacterium
CAACATAGCTCTGGGCAACATAGCTCTGGGCAACGCGGGTAACTCAAAAACGCTGCATCAGCAGACCCGTATCAACCGGCCACTGCTGATTATTATCAAACTATTTGGCTCAAACAATGCGCCTATTTTGTCCCATTCGATTGCGCCTCTTTGAACGAAACCAGATCGAAACCCTTTTGGACTTCGGTAGGCGCCTGCCGATAACAGGCAACATCATAGAAATCACGAAATGCTGAAATCTTACCGTCTTGTATTTCCGCAACACCACAAATATGCGGCGTCATCAAGTCTCGACCTTGCTCGTCCCAGTGGTGGTCCACTCGCTCGGTAAAAACGATATTGCCCTTACTGGCTATATGGATCAGTTCCGCACTGAAATGCGTCATGGTCTTAAGAATAGGAATCTGGTTAGCGAAGCCACCACGCGACATCTGCTCGAAGAATTCGGCCTGGCCATTAATCAACGCAAGACCGCTATTGGCCCAGACAAACCCCTCTGTACACCACGCCTTGATCGATTCAGGTAAAGCGCCCGTTTCCATCGACCTCACCAGCTTTAAAACCAGCGCCTCGTTACTACCAGCCGCTTCTGTGACATCTATCATAAGAACCATTCCCAGAGTAAAATTTATAGGTTCAATAGAACCACATAAGCAACTGTCTTCACCACACTGCATATTTGTATATTTCACTTGCAGGCCATACAGTGAACGCATTAATTTTTCATAGGGGACCAAAATGGCGGACCAATTCCAATTTATTCGCTTTGAAGGCATAGAAGATGGCGTCGCACGAATCGTGCTCGCTCGCCCGGAAAAACGTAACGCACAAAATAAATCCATGCTGTACGAGTTGAATGACGCTCTTGATATGGCAGCACATGACGTCGAGTGTAAGGTGATTGTCCTCGCCGCTGACGGCCCTGATTTTTCTTCCGGCCACGATATGAAAGACCGCGAGCCGCTGACACGCAAGCCCGTTGGAACCTGGGCGGGTTTTGGCCAGCCAGGGATCGAAGGGCATTGGGCCTTTGAAGAAGAGCTCTATCTTGGGCTCTGCTGGCGCTGGCGGAATATCCCCAAACCGACGATGGTAGAAGTTCAGGGCCGTGTCATCGCTGGTGGCCTGATGCTGGTTTGGCCTTTCGATATTATCATCGCAAGTGACGACGCACGTTTTTCCGACCCAGTGGTGGCATTCGGTGTAAACGGCGTCGAGTATTTTGGACATCCGTGGGAAGTAGGTGTCAGAAAAGCTAAAGAAATGTTGTTCACCGGAGAAGCCCTCACAGCAGAAGAATGTAAAACTCTGGGTATGGTTAATCACGTGGTATCCAGAGAAGAGCTGATGGATTTCACCATGAAAATGGCTAAACATATCGCCAGGCAGCCAATGCTCGGCCTGAAACTGGCCAAGCAATCGGTGAACCAGATGCAGGACGCACAAGGCCTATGGCCATCTCTTCAGGCGGCCATGTCGCTGCAGCACATGGGGCATGCCCACGAACGCCTTATCCACCAATCGGCCGTGGAACCAGAAGGCGGCGCAAAAATTAAAAACCAGGCAAAGAAAAAAGAATCCAATCAGTTCGAGTAATGGTCTAGAGGTGACGGAAGGAGCGACCCAATCGCCTGCGCTATCCGCGGCAAGCCAAAGGTAAGCCACTTCGCCCCCTTTAAAACTGGCGCGGACTACAAAAAACTGGTAACTTTTTCAGCCTTTCAAGAACGTTTAATTTGGTAATCGCCAGGAGACCTAGATGGCAGAACTTTCAATCAACGAAAATGTAATGGACCTTACGCCAGAAGGCCCAAGACTCAAGGGCATGCGTTGCAAAAGCTGCAACAATCATGTGTTTCCGATGCAAAAGGGATGTCCAAAATGTACTTCCGATGACGTCGAAGTAGTCCATTTAGGCACCAAGGGAACACTTTGGGCTTGGACTATTCAGGGATTTCCGCCCAAGGCACCACCCTACCTTGGTGAAACAGATCCAGCCAAATTCAAGCCTTATGGCGTTGGGTACGTAGAACTTCCAGGGCAACTAAAAGTAGAATCACGGCTAACCGTTTCAGATCCCACAGCGCTTAAGTCAGGCATGGAAATGGAAATCGTTGGTGAAAAAATCGGCAAAGACGAAGAGGGTAACGACCTGATCACCTTCGCCTTCGCACCCGTCTAAGTCAGTCAGGAGAAAACATTATGAGTGATGATGTAGCAATTGTAGGAATTGGAATGCATCCATTTGGCCGCCATGAAGGCGTTAGCGGAATGGAACAGGGCGCGGCTGCGATTCGCACTGCGTGTAAAGATGCCAACGTCGAATGGGCTGACCTGGAATTCGCCTTCGGTGGCAGTGTTGCCGCAGGTAATCCCGACTCCATGGTTTCCCAGATGGGTTTGACCGGTCTGCAGTTCATCAATGTTGTGAACGGTTGTGCAACCGGTGGGTCCGCATTGATTTCGGCTTACAACACCATTAAATCCGGCGCCTTTGATCTAGGTCTTGCGATCGGGTTCGACAAACACGAGCGGGGGGCCTTCAGGGTCAACACCGGTAAATCCGGGGAAAGAGATTGGTACGGCGGCAGCGGTATGGCGCTGACGACACAGTTCTTCGGCATGAAGATCAATCGCTACATGGAAGAATATGGCATTACCCAAGATGCCTTGGCTCGCGTCTCTGCCAAAGCCTTTCGCAATGGCGCCTTGAATGAGAACGCCTGGCGCAGACAGGCATTATCAGAAAAAGAAGTACTACAGTCAGCGATGCTGTCTTACCCGTTGACTCAGTATATGTTCTGCTCACCGGGAGAAGGCGGCGTTGCCCTGATCCTTGCCAGAGCTGACAAGGCGCATAAGTACACCAAAAACCCGATCTTCCTGAAGTCAGCCGTTGTGCGATCACGCCGATATGGGAGTTTTGAAGTACTTGCTCCATCTCTGGCGCTTGATTACGCAGACGGCCCCACGGTAGACGCGTCGCAGAAAGCATTCGAGGCGGCGGGTGTTGGTCCCAAGGATATTGATGTTGCTCAGTTGCAGGATACCGAGTCAGGGGCAGAAATCATGCACATGGCTGAAAACGGTTTCTGTGAGCATGGCGAACAGGAAGCCATGCTGGCGAACGGTG
>JABIVN010000019.1 GCA_018667205.1 Gammaproteobacteria bacterium
ATTAAGCCATTGCCTTCATTGATGAAAGTTCCCTGATCGGCAAATGCCAACCTTGATTCCGGGATACGGGACGAGCCAATGATGTAACAACCACCAGAAGTTGTGCCGTCATAAGGCGCTGTTAGTTGATTTTCGCAACCACCTGGGTAGATGTACCATGAGTTCTGGAAAAAGTCCCATGGAGCGTCAGACTGGTAGGCTTCTTCCTGATCTACGTATTCAGCGCCGAACATGAAGTTGCCGCCGTCAAACGATTTACCAGCGATAATATTCAAGCTGTTTTGAGCGCCAGAATCCATATCCTGGAAGTCGGCGGTGTAAGCTTCAACGGTAAGCCCCTCGTAGTCACTTCGAGTGATGATGTTTACAACACCGGCTACCGCGTCAGCACCGTAGATCGCAGAAGCGCCGTCTTTTAGAATCTCGACGCGTTCGATCATGGTGGCTGGAATAGTCTGATAGTCGCCGCCATCGACGGTTCGCTTACCGTTAACCAGCGTCAGCGTTCTAATTGAACCGAGACCACGCAGGTCGATCTCTACCGAGCCGTTACCACCGTTGTTGGTCGTAGTGCCAATAGGTGATCCTGACATAGAAGGCATTCGTTGCAGCAAGTAGCCGACATCGGTAATACCTTTATTTTCAATTTCTTGTCGTGAGATAACAGTGACTGGGCTGGAGCCTTCGAGGTCGGCGCGTTTAATGCGCGATCCAGTGACTATTATCTCTTCGACGATGTTCTCGTCTTCCGCGTAAACGGTTTCTGTCAGCATCCCCGCTGCAGACGCGACGCCTAGCGCAGTAGCAACCGCTACAGAGACAGGTCTTCTCTTTGACATGGTAAATCCCCTAACTAAATGATAGTGATGTTGGCAGGTGCCCAATCGTCGGCTGTATGTCTGACTGGCTGATTGCCTTTTTGGTCGTGTCCGATGGTCAAGCGCACGAGAACGTATTATGCCAAATGACAGTACCAATATGTGAGTAAAAAATAGGCAAATGTGTATTATTTCGGCAGAAAAAGAGGCGAAAGGTCGAATATGTGACTATTTCACATGTTTTTACGACACATTAGTACTCTCACTCACTATCAACGTGTCTGTGACTAAGCCCTCACAAGCAAAGACGGGTGTGATCCGATGATGCCAATCGGTTTTTTCATACCGATGTTTCGACTTTGTCGGAGCTGTTTTACAGGGTTAGTTTAACGGGCTAGTTGAGCGTGAATAGTTGAGCGTAAATAGGCGAGCATAAATAGCCTGTGCCGTGATTCATGAGGATTAATTCTGCTCAAACGGCGACTCTTAGCAGGTTGCCAACGACTCGCTCCAGATGAACGAGTGAATTGCAGACTTCGGTCTGGTGGCAGCAGGGCGCGTATTTTTTCATTTCCGCATCCCCGACCGTCCAGCTGGATTTTGGTTCAGGGTTTAACCATATGACTCTTTGGGCTTTGTCATAAACCTCCCTTAGAATCTCTGACTTGGGGTCACCGTAGTTGTTGCGCGCATCACCTAAAATAATAACAGTGGTTTTTGAATCAACGTCTTTGAGTATGTGACTCCTGAAATCAGCCAGCATCTGGCCATAGTCAGTTGAGCCGTTGCCGTAATCGCGCATGGTTTTGGCCATGGCGTCTTCTAGCTTACTCTGCTGGAATAACCGGGTTACTTCCCCAAGGTCAGAGGAAAAAGCAAAGGAGCGGACTTTTGGCAGGATTTCAGCAAGGCTGTATAAAAACATCAGGAGGAATCTGGAATAATTACTCACAGAACCACTAACGTCGCAGATACACATGACTTTGGGCCTGTCGACTTTCTGTGACTTCCATTTTAAGTCGAACAACATGCCGTCGTATTGCATGTTGCTTCTCAGTGTCTTCCTGATATCCAGTTGACCGCGTTTAAAGGTTTTCCGGCGCTTCGAATGAATAGAGACCAGTTTCTTCGCCATCTTGAAAACGATCTCTTGCACGTCCTTGAAGTTACGCTTCTCAAGGTTAGACAGCTTAACTTTCTTGAGTAGTTCTTCCCGTAACTGTTTGCCTGACTCATCTGCATGCAGAAAGAACTGCTTCTCTACATAATCACGCACCTGCTCTCTCAAATAGTCCCGGGCAGCCTTTAGTTTGCCGGCCAGATGCATCTGCGGGCGATCACCTTGGTCCTGAAGTTCGCCCACTTCGTCCTGCAAGCCCTTTAGCCCCATGGCTTCCATGATTTTGCGTGTGTACAGGCCCTTTTGGGTAAAAACGACAATTTGGTTCACGTCGACTTGCCGGCCGGCTTCAGCCATTTTGATCATGACCTCCATTCGATCGCCGGAAAGCAGGAGTTTGCCCAACTCTGATTGAGCCTCAAGTGGGTCAAAGTCGAGTTCTTCAGAGGCCTCATCGCCACCCCCCTGGCCCCCACCTTGACCGTCGCCCTGACCGCCTTGCTGGCTTGGGGCGTCTGACTCGGGATCAAACTCTCCATCATCCTGAGCGTTATCTTCGCCTGATTCCGCGGCATTATTTTCGGAAGAAAACTTGTTGAAGGAAAAGAATCGATCGAAGCTGGTGTTGAAGGCTTCCTTCTCTTCAGGGTTCTTTGAAAGAACCATCGACAGCGAATTCTTGAGTAGCAGGCGATCTTCTATGCCAACGATATCGAGTGTTTCCATGGCATCCAAGGTTTCTGCAGGCGACACTTTTACATCCGCAGTTCTAAGGACTTGGACAAACTCAACCAGTGTGTCGTGCAGTTCAGTCATTGGGCTAGGATGCCTTGATTGCTCTGTTGGTGACGCCTTGAAGTTCTGATTGGACGGTCTCTACGTCTTCCTGGAATTTCAGGATAACGTTAAGTGTCTGGCGGACCAGTTCTGGTTCAAGTGATTCTGAATGAAGCAGTATCAAGGTGCGGGCCCAGTCGATTGTTTCTGAAATCGCGGGCACCTTTTTAAGATCCATTCCCCTGAGTTCCTGAATGAATGCTACTAGCTGTTGGTTGAGCTTAGGTGGAATATCTGGAACGCGGGCCCTGACGATCTGGCGTTCTAGGTCAGCATCAGGGAAAGGGATATATAAGTGGAGACAGCGTCGTTTAAGTGCATCGCTGATCTCACGGGTATTGTTGCTGGTAAGGAAAACAAGAGGTTTCTTCCCGGGAATAGCTTTTACCGTGCCAATTTCAGGAATAGACAGTTGGTAATCTGAGAGCATTTCCAGCAGCAGTGACTCGAACTCGTGATCAGATTTGTCAACCTCATCAATGAGTAGTACGCAGCTTTCTTCTGCCTTTAAGGCTTTCAGCAAGGGCCGTGGTTCAAGAAATTCCTCTGAGAAAAAGATATCTCCAAAGCTATGAAGCTTGTCTACTGATTCAGCCAGGCCCGTTGCGCCATCTAGGATCTCTCCGAGTGTTTCTTTCAGGACCTGCGTGTACAAGAGTTGCTTACCGTATTTCCACTCGTAGATTGCCTTGGACTCGTCCAGACCTTCGTAGCATTGAAGTCTGACACACGGAAGGTCCAGCATTTCGGCAGTGGTCTTAGCTAACTCTGTCTTACCGACACCAGGTGGACCCTCAATCAGCACTGGCTTCTCGAGGTGGTAGGCAAGAAATACGGCAGTCGCTATCTCGACTGAGCAAATATAGCCAAGAGAATCAAAGTGCCCTTGAATTGCTTCGATATCTTGGAGTTTATCGTCGTTTTTTATCGCCACGGGGTGTCCTTAGTCGATCCATTACTGGATGGTGAGGGGGAATCAAGATCGCTCATAATGGGTCGCTAAATCTTTTATAACAGCTTTGTGATTGTACATTGACCGCATCTGGATAGGTTGATGGTGATGCTTAGTAATCTAGAGGTATAAAAACGGCTTATGGGTTTCGGGTTGGCGTTACCTTGCCAGTCCTCGGGCCTTGTTTTCAGCTCTTTTCTTTCTGTTTTCCTGCCCCAGACGCAGTAGTGCCTGGCGGTTGGATTGGTCGACTTTGTTGTAGTTTTCTTTCCATTGGCCGTCACCCTTCCAGGCCGCGTCAGAAACCTGCACCACGGAATGTTCCGCGCTGATGGCTAATTGCAGGGCGCTGAGCACTGATTCTAGTTGGGTTTCCCTGTCGCCGGGGGAGCCCAGAGGGTTTCCTAAAGGGAGGTCGTTGTGCAGGTACCTGGGTACGTTGCAATG
>JABIVN010000176.1 GCA_018667205.1 Gammaproteobacteria bacterium
GACCTCTCGTCTCGCGAACAACGATTCGCTGCTGATAAACATCATCAGTATAGCTTGGTGCTGTCGATTCGCAGTACAAAACGCCAATGGGTTCGGGAAACTCTGGTAATTTCAAACTAGCCAGCATCTGTGCCAACACTTTATTGGTTTCATCATGCACAATGACGTTATCGATCGTCACTCCATCTTCACCAATAGTCACAATTTCTAAAAGCATGGTCTTGGCATTTAATCGAAGACCTTTCGTATCGTTAACACCAAAGGTCAGCGGCTTGCCGTGCTCTAACACGAGCCTTGTATCTGCAGCGGTTTTCTTATCCTTTATTTGGTCGAAAATACCGTCATTGTAGACAGGGCAGTTCTGGTAAATCTCGACAAAAGATGCCCCCTTGTGATCATGTGCACGACCAAGCACCGGCGCCAGATGCTTGGCTTCAGTATCGATCGTTCGCGCGACAAACTTAGCACCTGCACCCAGTGCAAATACACACGGACGCAATGGCATATCGACTGAACCATCAGGCGTCGACGGTGATTTTGTACCAACCTTGGACGTTGGAGAATACTGGCCTTTGGTTAGACCATAGATTTCGTTGTTAAACAGCAGTATTTGCAGATCTACATTTCTACGCAGCACGTGGATCATATGGTTGCCGCCGATACTAAGGCCGTCACCGTCCCCGGTAACCACCCAAACGTCCAGTTCAGGGTTCGACAACTTCACTCCGGTTGCAAATGAAGGCGCGCGGCCATGAATCGTGTGAAAACCATACGTATTCATGTAATAAGGAAATCGTGACGAGCAACCGATCCCGGAGACAAACACTTGATTCTCTTTCTGAACATCCAGCTCTGGCATCAGCTTCTGGATGGTCTTCAGGATCGCGTAATCGCCACAACCTGGGCACCACCGAACCTCTTGGTCGGATGAATAATCTTTGGCAGTTAGTTTTTGCACAGGTGCATTCATGTTACGACTCCAGTAGCGAACGAATCGCTGTTTCAACTTCCCTAATCTTAAAAGGCTGCCCAGACACCTTATTCAGCGGTTTCGCATCAATCAGGTACTTGGCTCTAATGATATTGATAAATTGCCCCGTGTTCATCTCAGGCATCAACACCTGGTCATACCCGGCAAGCAATTCACCAAGGTTCCTGGGCAATGGATTCATGTACCTGACATGAATATGTGACACGTCCAAGCCTTCCTGGCGACAACGCTTGACCGCCTGATTGATGGCCCCATAGGTCGATCCCCATCCGACAACCGCGACTTTACCCTTTGGACTACCCTGCGAGACTGCCTGTTCCGGAATGTAGTTTGCGATGCCCTCGATCTTGTCCTTCCGCAAATCTGTCATTCTTTGGTGGTTATCTGCATCGTAAGAGATATCGCCGGAATCAAAATCTTTTTCAATACCACCGATACGATGCTCAAGACCTACTGTACCGGGCTTCGCCCAGACTCTGGCGAGGGTTTCAGGGTCTCTGTTGGCTGGCGAAAATCCATCAGGATTGGTTTCAAATTTTGCTGGGAATGGCTCGTAATCGTTAATATCCGGGAGTAACCAAGGCTCTGAGGCATTTGCCATGTACCCATCACTGAGCAGAATCACCGGCGTCATGAACTGGGTTGCAATCCGAACAGCCTCGATAGCGACATCAAAGCAATCTACCGAAGTTGAACAAGAGATAACCGGCAGCATGGTGTCACCATGACGGCCGAACAATGATTGGTTAAGGTCTGACTGTTCCGTTTTCGTCGGCAGACCTGTCGATGGGCCGCCTCGCTGGGTATTCACAACGACCAGCGGCAATTCAGTCGCACTGGCGAGTGAAATCGCCTCGGCCTTCAGCGAAATCCCAGGGCCTGAGCTTGAAGTAATACCCAGTGAACCAGTAAATGAAGCGCCAATGGCAGCGCACACTGCTGCAATCTCGTCTTCTGCCTGGAAAGTCAATACATTGAATTGTTTCTGGCCAGATAGCGTGTGCAGCAGGCTTGACGCTGGTGTGATCGGGTACGAAGCGAAGGTAATGGGCAGATTAGCCAGTTGTCCACCTGCGATTAAACCGTAAGCAAGCGATTCTGAACCGGTTATGTTTCTGTACAAGCCAGGCGCAGACTCTGCGCGGGGTACTCTGTAGACTTCGACTCCTGATGGCAGCTCTGCAGTTTCTGCATAAGCATGTCCAGCATTTAGTGCGGCGACATTTGCGTCCGCAATCTCTGGTTTATTGGCAAACTTTTTCTTTAGATTCTCTGTTGTTATCGATCGATCACGGTCAAAGAGCCACATGACCAGACCAAGGGTCCACATATTTTTACATCGCACCGCAAATTTGTGCGAAAGACCAAACGGTTTGACGGCCTCCACTACCTGTTTGCTGACAGCAATGGGGATAACTCGATACGCATCCAGTGAACCGTCTTCTATAGGATTGGTGCTATAACCTGCCCTGGCCAAATTTTTGTCAGTGAAGGCATCGCTATCAATGATAAGCAGGCCACCAACAAGCACATCTTTAAGATTGGTGATCAGCGCGGCGGGGTTCATCGCAACCAGAACGTCTACGTCATCACCTGCGGTGGAAACGTCTTCAGAACCAAAATAAATTTGAAAAGCGGAAACCCCGAAAGTCGCCCCGGCTGGCGCTCGAATCTCTGCGGGAAAATCCGGGAAAGTAGCCAGGTCATTACCATAGATGGCAGTCGCTTCGGTAAAGTTACTCCCGGTCAACTGCATGCCATCGCCGGAATCACCGGCAAACCGAACAACGACATCCTTAACCTGATTAGCGACGTCCTGGTGACTTACTTCTTCGACTGCGGACATTAAATCTCAACCCTCACTATTAATTTTGTGCAGTAATTTTAATCGGCAACACCGATCGAAAAGACTTCGCCTTTTGGCATGCAACGTGTCGATTCTTTCTGCGCGACCTCTTCTTTGACGCGCCGAAATTTTACAGGTTTATCAGGCATTTAAACAACCTGCCTCTCCTGTTTTAACCTTCCATCACCGTAACTTTCATCATAACAGAACCTATGATGATCTGGTCACCACTGATGATTTCTGGTTTACCCCTGCTCCCTCTAAAAACCTCCAGCGAAACATCACATTCCCTTCAGCCTTGCGTCGGCATTAGCAGCACGAAACAAGAAAGCGCATACGCTTTAATAAGGCTAAGCCACTTATGAGGTGTCCAGATGACTATACTCGAAAACCCATCATTAACCATTAGGTACCGGCGCCCCGTTTCTGGTCATTCGTTGATAAAAACAACCCTCTAGCGGGTCACAAACGTGCCTCGATCAGGCTAGGTCCCGGCTCAGAGAATGAGCTTTCCAGAGCGGCAACAAACTCCTCAGCTGTCTCTACCGCCTGGCCCGGCACCCCCATACTGTTGGCAAGTTGCACAAAATTGATGGCCGGTCGGGACAGGTCAAACAGGTCCGCCGCTCGCTCGCCAACCTCATTGACGCCTAGCCTAAGATATTCGGTTTCGAGAATGCCGTACTTACTGTTATTGAAAATAACCGTGGTGACATTGAGTCCTTCCCTTGCCTGAGTCCAAAAAGACTGATTGGTGTACATCGACGCACCATCACCGAGCAATGCAAGAACAGGCCGGTCAGGACACGCGACTGCCGCGCCAACAGCAACCGGACCACCCTGCCCGATTGACCCCCCGGTCAGATTAAGCCATGTGTTAGGCCGAGCAGACTGACAGGGGCCGAATGCGGCGCCGCCACCACCCGAGTCGCCACAAATAATTGCGCCTTCCGGGATCAATGCTGCAATCGCCGCAGAGATCGTCCGAGTTGATAACTCCCCGATTGGCCGCTGCAAATCCGCGAGCGGGTTCATCGAATAATCGTCGCCAGATACGCCGAGAAAATCCGCTAATGACTGCAGCGCCTGCGTCGTATCTTCTTGCCGCTCTGAAAGACGAACTACCGCACAATTTTCCGGCACAAGAACGCTCGGCGTATTCGGATACGCAAAAAAGCTGACCGGCGAGTCAGCGCCAGCCAGGATCAATTTTTCAACACCCGCGAGTGCGGCCATCACTTGCTCAGGAAAATACGGTAGGCGTTCGCATCCGGGCATTCCAGCACCCCCATCTACGCGGGCTGGAAACGGGGTCATAGACACCCTGCAAC
>JABIVN010000177.1 GCA_018667205.1 Gammaproteobacteria bacterium
AAGAAACGAAAAAATAAGGGGAACAATGAGATACATATTATGGCTACTTGGAATCGTAATCGGGCTTGCGCTCATCATGGGCGGATTACAGATTTCCGCATCCGAGCGAATTGAAGTTGTTCAGCTATACACCGTTAGCCAGACGGGCGAAAAAGTAGTGACACGACTTTGGGTGGTCGACTACGACGGACACGCTTACCTGCGTGGCGAAAATGATTCCGGTTGGTTTGGGCGACTCCAGTCATCCGACAAGTTCACTTTAATTCGCGGTGAACGGACTGGTTATTTCACTCACACAGTGAAGAACGAGAACATCGATACAATTAATAAACTGATGCGGGAAAAATACACTTGGGGAGATCAGGTTATCGAAATTGGGATGGGGAGTAGAGGAGCGTCCAACGCCATACAGCTAACCTCAGAAAAAAGCTAAGCGTTCAAATGAGACTTTAAAGCGCAGCGCCACTTTAGCGCCGACGTACAGAGTTACCCATGGGTAACTCCCTTCGTCACTTTTAAAACGTCCCCCCTTTAAATTTTTCTAGCGGATGATGACGGGCAGTTTAGAGTAGCCTTTTACGAAGTTTGAATTGACCATCTCCACCTTACCGACCAGTTCGATGTTATCGAAACGGGTCATGATCTCTTCCCAGAGCACTCGCAACTGCATCTCTGCCAGTCGGTTACCCATGCATCGATGGATACCAAAGCCAAATGACAAATGCCGGCGGGCGTTCTTACGATCAATCAGGAACTTATCCGCATCTTCAATGGATCTGCTATCCCGATTTCCCGAGACGTACCACATCAACAACTTGTCACCCTCTTTGATATTCTGCCCACCCAACACAGAGTCTTTCGAAGCGGTTCTTCTCATATATGCCAGCGGCGTCTGGTAACGGATAATTTCAGGCACCATGTTGGGTATCAGACCGTGGTTATCACGTAACTTCTGATATTCAGTCGGGTTTTCATTCAGGAACTTAATACCGCCTGAGATCGAGTTTCGCGTCGTATCATTACCGCCCACGATCAACAGTACCAGATTACCGAGATACTCAACGGGATCCATGTTCTTGGTCGATTCACCATGTGCCAGCATCGAAATCAGGTCACCGCGGGGCGGTTCGTTAACTCTCTCGTTCCATAGCCCGGTGAAATATTCGAGACACTCATACAGTTCTGCCCGCCGCTGATCCTCGCTCTCGATAATGCCGGAATGCTCATCCGCGGTCGCGACGTCCGACCAGCGGGTTAGTTTTCTTCTATCCTCAAACGGGAAATCAAACAGCGTTGCCAGCATCTGGGTTGTTAACTCAATGGAAACCAGATCGACCCAGTTAAATTCTTCGCCCCGCGGCAATGAATCCAGAATGTCACATACGCGCTGCCGAATAGTGGATTCCATTTTCGCCAGATTGGAAGGCTGGACCACACTACTCACTTCCTTTCGCTGTTGATCGTGCTTTGGTGGATCCATCGCGATAAACATAGGCAGCGGAAATTCCTCATCGGGATCAACCGCCGTAATAGAACCATCAGAAGAGAAGCTGTCATGATTGGTATCGACAGCCATGATGTCTTCATAACGCGTCACGTTCCAAAAGGATCCTACTTCTTCATGGTCCTTTTGCAGATGAACCGGTGATTCCCTGCGGAGCCGCTCAAAAATTTTGACATGATAATCATTGTGAAACAGCTGAGGGTTTATCAGATCTAGCTGATCCAGGGGTATCGTATCCGGGTCCCTGGACATCCATTGCGTATCGGTCGTATCGGTCGCTTCACTCATGCCATTTCTCTCCCTTCGAACCGACCAATTTGCCGGATTCATACTTGCGTTTTAGGTATTTTATCCACTATTTTCGCCGATCTGTCGCCTACTCCACGGTTCTTGACTTTAAACGGTGCGCCTCGCTAATTACATACTGATGCACCGACCTTGAATCTTCCTTCGTCAAGGAGCTCGCAAAGCTCACCATCCCGCGATCCTGCAGAATGCCTCCAAGGACAATGTCCTCAAAGACAAGATGCTTGCCGGGGGCCAGGTATCTCAAGTCCGGCAACACTCCGCCGGAACGCACACCAGGGCCATGGCAAACACCACAGTACTTGTGGTACATAAACTTACCGTGTGCAATTTCTTCACTAGTCGCTTCAATAGGGGGCGGTTCAGGCAAGACGGCAGCAACATCAACCACGGGAGGCAACTCAACTTGACCCTCCAGTTTGTATGTCAGAATCCGACCACGTGGCTTCAAGTTATATCCCTCTGCCGCGGCAGCGGTCAGGGCAAAAGCACCGCCCCAGCCCGCCACGACAGTGACATACTGTTCACCGTCGACCTCATAGGATATCGGCGGCGCAATAATACCGGTCTGCGCAGGCGCTGACCAAAGCTCTTTACCTGTATCAGCTCGATATGCGACGAACCGACCGCTGGAATTTCCCTGGAATATCAAGTTGCCGTGAGTAGACAACATACCTCCGTTCCATGTGCCCGCATGCTGAATCCGCCAGACTTCTTTTTGCGAAACCGGATCCCATGCGGAAATAAATCCTCGCAGCAAGCCATCAACCTTGTCATCGACACCCTTATCACCGGTGGGCATACCCAGCCGCCAGTCATTGGCAAGATTCCAGCTACCTTCCTCATAGGTGAACTCAGGCTCATTGCCATAACCAAAAGGCATATCCAATGCGGGGATGTAGACGTATCCCGTATCTGGGCTGTAAGACATTGGGTGCCAGTTGTGGCCTCCTAGCGGGCCAGGCTTGTGATACGCCGCTTCTATCTCCTCTGCTGTCATCGCATCCAGCACAGCAATCTGCTCTTCCAAGGGCAAATCAACCAAGGGATTCGTGATCTGATAGCGGGCGTTTTCGCTCTCAACGGGCCGCCCTGTCTCAGGGTCAACATGAGTAGCCCACGTCATAGGTATATACTTCTCGGCGGAAATAAACTCACCCGTCACCCGATCAAGGACGTAGAAAAAGCCATTCTTGGGTGCCTGCATGATCACTTTTCTTACCTCACCGCCAATCTCAAGCTCCGCAAGAATCATGTGCTGAGTCGCAGTGTAGTCCCAGGTATCACCCGGTGTAGTCTGGTAGTGCCAAATGTATTCACCGGTATCAGGGTTCAGCGCAACGACTGAAGACAGGAACAGGTTGTCACCGCCACCAGGGCTCCTGACATTCTGATTCCAGGGTGAACCGTTACCCACTCCAATGTACAGGTAGTTCAACTCAGGGTCATAGGCCATCGAATCCCAAACGGTTCCGCCACCGCCCATCGTCCACCAGCGACCCGTCCAGGTCTTTGCCGCATCTTCCATCGCGGCCGATTCAAAAGGTTCATCGGGATTCCCTGGCACGGTATAGAAGCGCCACACCTGTTCTCCCGTCGCAGTGTCGTATGCCGTGACGTATCCACGGACACCATACTCAGCACCCCCGTTACCAATAATCACCTTGTCATTGACGATTCTGGGCGCACCCGTAATCGTATAGGGTTTAGTCTTATCGATGGTGCTGACGTCCCAGGCGAC
>JABIVN010000178.1 GCA_018667205.1 Gammaproteobacteria bacterium
GCCTATATGGCCAGTAAGAAGGTGGTGGCTGTCGGCGCCGACACATGGGGCGTCGATGTTATTCCCTCACAAGTGGCGGAAAGGCCCTATCAAGGTCACGTGGTTTACCTGAAGGAAAACGGCATCTACATTTTCGAAGCCATGAATACCGGACCACTGGTCAGGGACGGGGCCTATGAATTCCTGTTCGTGCTTGGACACGCAAAAGTACGTGGCGCCGTACAAATGATTATTAATCCGATCGCAATCAGGTGAGCGCAGCTGACGACGACCTCACCATCCTGTGATGCAACAGGTGACAGAGCACCAGGGAAATCGCCACAAAAAACAGAGTAACGAAGCAGAACTGCATTGCGCTCGTAATTGAATCGGTCACGTCTACAATCATGCTGCTGACAAAGGGTGCGAGAGTAGAACCGAACCCACTCATCAACTGAAGGTAAACGACATTTTTGTGCGAGGGTTGTTCAACAAAAGACAACCCAAAGGCTACATAGGAATTGAATGTGGCAGATACTGAGAGTCCGTATCCGTATGCCAGTAACAGCACGATAGAAGTCGATGAAACAACGGTCAAGGCAAACACCGAAAACATCGACAAAACAACGAAACAATATAAAAGGTACTTCACATCAACCTTCGACGCTGCCCAGGTTCCCAGCAGGCTACCAACAAAAGCTGCGGTAAAAACATTCGTCATAAACTGCCCGCCAACCTCTGGGCCTGCGCCAAAAGCTTGCTGTAGAAACTGGGGAGCCCACACGAAAATTGAAATCTTCGCCATCATAAAGAGCAGAAGGCTAATACCGACCAGGATAATGCCAGCATTCCAGGTACCAACCACGTCTACTTCTTCTTCCGACTCTAGCACCGGTTCGAAGGAGGAAGTTGCCGTAAGCAACACCACTATGCCTATTAATACCGCAACGATCAGGTAAACAGACGTCCATTCGAACTCATTAAGAACAAACCAGGTCACTGCACCTGAGAAGACGATTCCGCCGCCATTGAACATCGCATCCTGCGACACCATAATCATTTGCCGCTGTTTGGCGACCCACTGCTGGGTGATGACGGTGACACCTCCACAGGTCACGATGGCCATCAATGCGCCAATAACGCTGAGCAAAAAAGGTAGCAAAAAGTATTGAGTACTGAAGTGCAGCCAGATGATCAAACACACGGAGACAACATAGCTGCAGAGGATGACTGGCTTAATTAAAAAATAGTCAAAAATGAAGAACGCAAGGATACCACCAAGGAAGACTCCGCCTGTGAACCAGGTGAATTGGGATGCAATATCGGTTATCGCTACACCGTACTTAAGCGCTGCTGGACCTGTAATTAAACCAACAGTCGTGACAAACCCACCCAGAATGAGCGTTGCGAGCAAAGGAACAAACATTAATCGGTACTGATTGGCGGTCATCCCTGATGTTCCTTATCAATTGAATCTCTCAGACGTGTTGCCCCCGATGACATTTATTGAAACCACCCTCGTTCATCTCTTTAACGGCACCCAAAGCGCCAGCCGTAATTTCTGTAGCAGCAAAGTGAGCATCGCTCAGCCTCCTTATCAACCCTTCGAATTTATGGGTGAGCGCCATGAATTTGGCGTTAGAGGCTTTAACGGCCGTTCTCAGCCCAATGTCGTCGAGGCGGAACGGCTAGATTAACCGCTCAAGATCATATCACCACCGCGCCAACAATGAGTAATCGAGCCCCGACAAATACCTCCTTAATCCGGCGAGATTTCCTGAAGCCGCCTGCCGGCGGTCTCCGGCAAGAACAACCACACCATGACTGGTGCTATGAGCGAAATGACGCAAAGCACAGCGATCGACGTCCAGTTTGAGTCAAAAACTGGGTACAGCAGCGAGACCGCGGTTAGGCCAAAAATTCCTGCGGCCGTAGCGGCGATTGCTCGGAAACCTGTTGCCGTTGAACGGTATCGAGTAGGGAACAGTTCCGTACCGTAACTCGTTGTTGTGACATCACTGCCCATTAAGAAAAAGATTAGGCCTACCCACAACAGCGGCACAAACACACCGCCCATGGAGTAAAAAGCAAGCGCTGCCAGCGAGAACATGCCTGTAAACAGCATGGTGACCGGCCTGCGTCCGAATCGGTCACTAAGCCAGCCCGCGAGGGGATTCCCAACGATTGCCAAGGCCCCGCCCGCAAGGTTAAGCAGCGCGACGTTCGAGGGCTCCCACCCGTGCACATCCTGCAAATACTTTGGCGCAAAAAAAGCGGCTGTACTGCCCGCAAGGCTAAGTGCGACAATAGCACTGAAAAGACCTATCGTACGTCTGGGCAGGCGA
>JABIVN010000179.1 GCA_018667205.1 Gammaproteobacteria bacterium
GATATTCGTATTGGCGTTGCTGTAACACCCGTCTATACAAGATCACCATCCGTCCTGGCAGCAACAGCCAACGTCATCGAACAAGTTATACCCGGTCGATTCGTACTTGGGATTGGATCTTCCAGCCAGACAATCATGGGACAGTGGAATGGCATTCCATTGGACAAGCCACTGACCAGGGTTAAAGAAACAGCGCAGCTGGTCAAGCAGATGCTAAAGGGGGAAAAGACAAACTTTCAGGGTGTGACACAGTCCAGTAAGGGTTACCGGCAGATGCCCCTTAAGAACCCGCCGCCTGTCTACATCGGATGCCTGCGCCAAAATATGATTGAAATGGCCGCTGAGATTGGTGATGGTGTGATTTTCAACCTTTGGCCGAAAGGTGCGTTGCCGAAAATGATGGAAGCCGTTAAACGCGGCGCGCAGCGAGCGAACAAGGATTGGCAGGAGGTGGAAGTCGTTAACCGTGCGATGGTTTTATGTACAGACGACAAAGAATACGGAAGAAACCTTTTTAGGGCGGCTTTTGCGCCCTATTATGCGACGCCCGTTTATAACAAATTTCTCGCTTGGGCAGGATACGAAGATGCAGCGGCCACCATCAGTGAAGGCTGGGCCGAAAAAGACCGTGACAAGACAAGCAGCGCGCTAACTGATGAGTTGATCGACGAAATCGCTATTATAGGAACAGAAGGTGAAATTCAGGCGCGTATCCAGCAGGACTCGGATGGCGGGGTTCATACTCATATCATCGCGCCCCTGGCGGGTGGGATCGAGGATCTTGAGCGAACTTTTGAAGCGTTTACCGGGGATAAATTTCAACTCAGTTAGCGCTTATCCATCGCTAAAACAGGTCAAAACCCAGTAAAGCCAAACCATCACTATGCTGAAAGCCTCACAGAACGGGGGCCTTAGCAGGGGTGCGCTCTGCCTAAATCTAGGGGTATACTGATTCGATGGACACACTGTCATTAGTGCTCTTTCCGTTTATGCTCCTGTATATGGGCGCAGCCTTTGCTGCACAATCCGAGTCCGAGTTTGGCTCTGCAGGGAACCCTGTAAAGACCCAGGGGATAAACGGTGCTCGTGAATACATTGACAGCCTGGATTGTGAAAACGGTGCCATCCCTGAGTACCGACACGAGAGCGCACCAGAAACTGGCGCTTCTGGTGACCAACTCGAAAAATATATCATGCGATGTGAAGCAGATAACGTCAAAATATTCACGATCTATCTTGACCCTAACCACACCAAAACAGACACACGGCCAGTCAGGGGATTTACCTCCTGGCTGTAACGCCGCATGGCTGTAACTCAAGATACTCGTTGCAAAGAGAGAGCGTCAGTCGAAGCCCGTATTAGCCTCCCACTAGCCCTACATTAACGTCACACCTTGGCTAACATCCAACGCCCCCCTGAAGCCGTAATAATCTTACTTTGATAGCATCACTTTGATAGCATCACTTTGCTAACATTGGTTGCGACACCCAGACAGGCGCTACAGACTATTTACGTGTTTATGTCCATGAACTAGCGTAGGGATACGGATCAATTCAGCCAAGATCGTAAGACGTTCTTGCATTTAGTCGGCGTGGAAGGTATCAAAGATACTCTTGCGGATATCGCACCATTATTAACTAAAGACAGACAGGGTACCCAAATGACAACCGTAACCGTTGTAGAAACAATCGCTGCCAATGCAAACGATGTCTTTCAAATTCTTGGCGACTTCAGTCGTATTAAAGTGGGTGGTGCTATCACCGCTTTTAACCTCGAAGGTGACGGTGTTGGTGCCGTGAGGACAATTACGATCGGCGAAGGGCAGGTTATCGAGCGTCTCGACGAACACGATGGCGAAAAACTCGTATTCGGATACTCAATACTGAACGACGATAATCCTCTACCCGTCTCCCGTTATTCCGCCCGCGTTCTGATCACGGCCGAGGGAGAAACAGCGTGCACCGTGAACTGGTCCGGCACTTTTGAACCCAAGGGTGCTGACGAAGCAGCGGCATCCAAGGTTGTCCGCGGGATATATACTGGCGGAATAGCGGGTGCCCGCAAGGCGCTTGGATGCTAAACAAAAAGATAGACTACCCCCGGTCGGCAATACCGTTGATATTGAGACTGCCAGCTGGAAAAACACCAGGAGAGTAACAAAATGATCGGCCAAATAATTCGACTTAAAGTACTAAAAGGTAAAGAAGCAGAACTGGAAACCCTGGTGTCTCAACTGATGCGAGATGTTGTATCTAACGAGCCAGGCTCGATTTACGATGTACGTCGGGTACGCGGTCAACCACAGACTTATTTTTACTTCATTTCCTTTCCGGACAAGGCGGGATACGACCGCTATCTAACGGCCGATTACCACACCCAAATGTCGCCGAAAGCACTTGCCCTTCTTGATGGTGACCCTTCATTCGAAGATCTCGACCCTCTCGGCTAATCGCAGTGCTTACCAGCGATCAAAACGCATAATGTCTGCGACCGGCTTTCGGCTGACCGGTCCGAACTTTCCTTGGGGATAGCCAACAGGAATCAAACAAAGCGCAGCAAATGTTTCCGGTAAATTCAACACCTCCCTGACGGCATCCTGATCACGCAGCGCAAGCGTTGTTGGCGCGGCCCCTAGTCCTAATGAGCGCGCTGTGAGTAACAGGTTTTGGATACCCGGCCAGACTGAACCCGCGCTTCGATAAACACCCAACCCCTCAACCTTTTCGGGATAGTCAAAGCAAGCCACTATTAACGCGGGAATTTCATGCATATGGTCCATCTGCCAGACGACGGCATCAACTAACCGTTTGTGTTTTTCATTCGGTGGATTAGCCCGCTGCGGCGCAATATAGGGTTCTGCATGTTTGCGGTTAAGGTCCGCCAGTTTTTGTTTCTGCAAGGCGTCCCTCACGACGACCCAACGAGCGTTCTGTGAGTTCGAGCCAGAAGGTGCTTGGTTTGCCGCATCAATCAGCTGGATTAGATCAGCTTCAGGCACCTCACGCGATTGCAGGCGACGCATCGCACGACAGTTGTACATTGCCTCATTAAGGGACATTTGCTCAGACAAAACGACTACTCCATTAATTTAATTTTTAAAAGCCCAGATGCTACCGACTTATCGCCAGCCTATTCGAAGGCGAACCTTTCGGTTGTTACGCTCGCTTGAGCTGGCGCTGAATAACGAGGACCCGATATCGCTTCGGGAGAAAACTCATCGTTCAATGTTGCCAGCACTTTGGCTGGCAGTACAATAGATGCGGCATTAAAGTTATCTTCCATATGCTTAAGGTTGGTTGTTCCAGGGATTGGCACTGCGCCCTTATCCTGCGCAAGCGTCCAGGCCAGCGCAAGCTGCGCGGTCGTACAACCCAAGTCGGCCGCATGTTGCCTAGCTTTATCCAACAGACCTAAATTAGCCGAGAAATGCGGGTCAGTGAAGCGCGGGAAAGTGAGCCTTAGGTCACCCTCCTTATACCCACTAGGATCCAGCGGTTCGTCCGCTAAATAGCCTCGTCCAACAGGAGAGAAAGGTACGAAAGTAATTCCCAGCGCATGACAAACATCAAGTACTGCGATTTCCGGGTTCCGCGTCATCAGGGAGTACTCAGATTGAATCGCTGAAATTGGATGCACCGCATGCGCTCTGCGAACCGTATCCGCTGACATTTCTGACAGGCCAATCATTCGGATCTTGCCCTGCCCCACCAGGTCAGCAAGCGCGCCAACTGATTCCTCAATAGGCACCTTCGGGTCGGGGCGATGCATGTAGTAAAGGTCTATCACGTCAGTTTGAAGTCTTCCGAGACTGGCCTCACAAGCACTCTTGATGGCCTCTGGCCTGGCATCAAGCAGACGTTTACCGTCTTTAAACCCCATGACGCATTTACTGGCCAAAACAACCTTGCTGCGTCGGCCCTTGAGTGCCTCGCCAAGGAGTTTTTCATTGCCACCCATCCCGTAGATAGTCGCCGTATCCAAAAAGTCATAGCCTATATCGATGGCCTTGCGTAGGAATGCTATGGCGTCATCATGTTCCTGCGCCGGACCATAGGCATGGCTCAGGTTCATACACCCGAGACCAATAGGATGAACCTCTAAGGTTCCAATTTTTCTCTTTACGACAGTCATTTTGTTCCTTATTAAGTTATGTGGTGGCTAATTAGCCAGAGTACGGGGTCCATAGATCGTTGCATTAACCCTCGGATCTCCACCAATCCCCGGACTGAATTCATCAACAAACACCCCCATAATGCGCTGTTGATCACCGACAACAGGTGA